>NZ_JBVPVA010000224.1:0-1825 GCF_055612215.1 Actinomycetospora sp.
ACCGATCTCAGCGGGCGCACCGCCCTCGTCACCGGGGCGAGCCGGGGGCTGGGCCGGGAGATCGCGGGGCGCCTGGCCGGTGCCGGGGCCCGGGTCGTGGCCGTCGCCCGGGATCCCGACGGCCTCGCCGCGGCGGTCGCGGAGATGCCCGGTGAGGTGACGGCGCTCCCGGTGGACCTCGCGGACGTCGACGCGATCGCCGGCGCGGTCGCCGGCGTCGGGGACGTCGACGTCCTGGTCAACGCCGCCGCGGTGATGAGCGCGCGGCGCTCGAAGACCCTCGAGGTCTCGCTCGACGCCTGGCGCGAGGTGCGGGCCGTCGACCTGGACGCGCCGTTCGCGCTCGTCTCGGCGTTCGTGCCGGGGATGTCGGAGCGGCGCTGGGGGCGGGTGGTGAACGTGAGCGCCTGCGTCGGGCGGATGAGCGGGCCCGGCACGGCGGGCGGACTGGCGCCCTACCGCGTCGCGAAGGCCGGCCTCAACGCGCTCACCCGCAACCTCGCCCACGAGCTCGGGATGGGGCGGCGCGGCGTGCTCGTCGACGCCACGTGCCCGGGCCACTGCCGCACCGACATGGGCGGGCCGGACGCACCGAGGTCGATCGAGGAGGGCGCGGACACCGCGGTGTGGCTCGCCTGCCGCGGTGCCACGCTCTCCGACCCGCCGCCCACGGGACGGCTGTGGGAGGACCGCGTCGAGGTGCCCTGGTAGGTCGGCCGGCGCGTCCCGCCGCGGTGATCAACGGACCTCGGTGGCTGCCGGGCTCGGTACGACGCAGTCCTGCAGGTCCGTTGATCATGCGCGAGGGCGATCGGCGGGAACCGATCGGCGGCGTGGCCCCTCGAACGGGTGTGGAGCCCTTGACGCGGTGGACCCGTGAGCCGTTCCGAGGGTCCTGGGCGGTGGCGACCGGCCGCCTCACCCGGGCGCGGCTGCGCGGGCCCGACTTCCGCAAGCTCGCGTACGACGTCTACGTCGGTGCCGCCGCGGAGGAGGACCTCGGGATGCGGGTCCGCGCCCTGCGGCTGTGGAGTCAGGACCGGGGCACCGTCGGCGGCCCGCTCGCCGCTCTCGCCTACGACGCGGACTGCCCCTGGACGGACGCCGAGCTGTTCGTGCCGTCGCGCTACCACCCGGCGCCCGAGGGGACGACGATCCGGACCGACCGGCTGCTCCCGGGCGAGGTCGCCGAACGCTTCGGTGCTCCGATCACCTCGCCCGCCCGCACGGCGTTCGACCTCGCGCGGCGGACACCTCTCGTGGACGCGGTGGCGGCGGTCGATGCGGTGGCCCACGCCTGTCGGCTCACCACCGAGCACCTGCGCCGGGTGGTGGAGGACCACCCGCGGGCGCGCGGGCTCGTGCAGGTCAGGCGGGTGCTCACGCTGATGGACCCCCGCGCGGAGTCGCTCCCCGAGACGCGCCTGCGCCTCGGGCTGCTCGACCGCGGGGTGCCGCCCGGAGTCCCGCAGTTCCGTGTCGTGCTGCTCACCGGCGAGCGCGTGCGCCTCGACCTCGCCTGGCCGAACGTGCGGTTCGCGCTCGAGTACGACGGCCCGGAGCACCGCACGATCACCGGACAGAACCGCGACGCCTTCCGGGATGCCCACCTCGCTGACCTCGGATGGGTCGTAGTCCGCGTGCCCTCGGCGATGGTGCTCGACCCCCGGGCCTTGGACCGGCTCGCCGCCCGTGTCCGCCGGGCCGTGGCCTGAGGGTCCAGCGCGAAGATCACCGGACCTCGGTGGTTGCGCCGGCGCGCGCTGGCAGCCACCCAGGTCTGTTGATCAACGGAGAGTGGCCGTGAGCACGGCGGGCGGGCGGG
>NZ_JBVPVA010000256.1:0-2582 GCF_055612215.1 Actinomycetospora sp.
GGTAACGGTGACCGGCGGGCGGGCGACAAGCCGGGCAACTCCGGCGCCGTGGCGGGAGCCGCACCACACCGATCTCGAACCGCCGGGGGAACCGCCCATGTCTGCTGTGCCCGAGTCCGCACCTCGCCCGCCGACCGCGGGTCGCCACGCGACGCCACCCCGGGGCGAGGCGGCCGGCGAGTTCGCCGGCTCCTCGGCGGCCGGCGAGTTCGCCGGCTCCTCGGACGTCACCGCGCGGCTCCACATCCCGCCGCAGTACCAGCAGACGCGCCTGCCCCCGGTCGGCGCGCAGCCGGCGCAGCGTCCCCACGGTGTCGTCCGGCCGCCCGTGGCGACCGGGCTCGCGATGAAGCGCCGCAATCCCGTCGGGGTCTGGCTCGGCCTGCCGCTGATCACCTTCGGCATCTACAGCTACGTCTGGTACTACAAGATCCACCGCGAGATGGCCGAGTTCGACCGTCGCCGCCTCGTCCCGGTCGCGGGGCCGCTGCTCGTCCTGCTGTTCCTCGGCTGGACCGTCGTCGCGCCCCTCGTGTCGCTCTACAACACCGGCAACCGGATCGCGGACGCCCAGCGGGCCGCCGGTCTACGGCCGACGTGCAGTGCCGGGGTCGGTCTCCTGCTCTGCTTCGTCCTCGGACTGGTCTCCCTCTACTACCAGAGCGAGCTCAACAAGATCGTGGACTCGTACGGCGCCCCCGCCGGGGTCCAGGTCGCGCTCCGCGGCTGAGACGTCTCGACGAACCTGTCGGCGCTCCGTACGGCACGGCAGGGTGGGCGCCATGACCGGGGAACGGTGCTACATCGCGATCACGCTCTTCGAGTTCGTCTCGCCCGACCCCGCGGCCGGGGAGCTGTACCGCGAGGACACGACGCTCGTGCACGGGAACAGCGAGGTCGAGGCGCGTGAGGTGGCCGAGCGGTGGGCTCGAGAGCAGGAGGGTGTCGACGAGGTGACCGGCACGGTCGTCGTCGGGCCGCGCTTCCTGGGGGTCGTCGACGTCGCACCGGTGCTCGACGACGACCTCACCGGCACCGCCGACCTCTACCACCGCCACTTCCGCGACCTCGCCGCGTACCGCCGCTGGGAGCCCCTGCTCGACGGTGAACCCCCGTAGCGGCGGCGCTCGTCCCCCGGACGGGTGATCGTCCCGGACGGCGGGACCGACGCGGTAACGACGAGCCCGGCGGGCGCGAGATCGGCGTGACACGCGCACGAGAGAGGGGGCTCGAGCATGACGCAGATCGACCGGCCGCCGTTCTACCGCAGCGACGCCCACGACGACGCGGTCCTCACCGGCCCGATACCCGGGCTGCCGGTCGTGCGGGACGCAGCGCGTCCCACGGGCGACCCGAGCCGGTACGCCCCGCCGCACCCGTCGAGCCCGCTCCCGGTGCAGGCCCCGCCCCGCCGGTCGAACGGGATCGTGATCGCCGCGGCCGGCATCATCCTCGGCGCGGTCCTCTTCTTCGCCCCCGGCATCGGCGTGTTCTCGCACGTCGCGCTGCCGACCACGGCCGTGCACCAGGTGACCTACGAGGTCAGCACCGCGAAGGGCACCCCGATCGCGGCCACCTACAGCCGGTCGCGGACCGACGAGCTCGCCTCGGCGAGCGTCTCCGGCGTCGGCTCGCCGTGGCGGGCGGACGCGGAGGTCTCCGGCGTCGTGGGACCGATGCTGACCGCCTCCCTCACCCCGGACCCCGGACTCGTGAACCGGTCCGACACCATCACCTGCACCATCGTCGAGGACGGCGTCGTGGTCGCCCGGGACTCAGCCGACGGTGAGGACGCGATGGTCACCTGCACGAGGTAGTGGGCGGGCGTCAGCCGGGCTCGCTCGGGGCCGACGCGGGTTCGGCCGGGACGGACGGGTGGAAGGGGACGGTGCGCCACGGACTCGTCGGCTCGCTGGTCAGGACGGTGAACGGCCGGACGCACGTCTCGGCCTCCACCCCGTAGCGGTCGAGGTCGGCGTCGTCGAGGTCGGCGGTCCAGAGCAGCCGGCCGAGCACGAGCGCGGCCCCGAAGTCGGGCCACGAGTCGTAGCAGCGCCGCGCGAGCAGCCCGAACCGTTCGAGCTGCCAGCGTGCGGTCGACTCGTCGCAGTAGCGCGCGTCCGGGCCGTAGCGGGCGAGCATCGCGCCCCGCCCGATGTCCCAGGCCAGCAGGGAGTGCACCTGCTCCCACTCGGCGAGCACGCCGCGCTCGCGGAGGTAGCCCTCGTAGGCCTCGGTGCGGCGCAGGTCGGCGAGGACCTCGTCGCTCACCGCGCGCCCGTTGAGCTCCACGTTCTCCGGATCCTCGACGACGGCCTCGACTGCGCCGGCCGGGACGAACGTGCCCTCACCGATCCGCCGACGGAGGCCGAACACGACGTCGCCGCCGAAGGGCTGCGGGTCGGCGAGGCGGTCGAGCATCTGCTGCCAGTCCCGCGCGGACCCGATCCCCCAGCCGTCGCGCATGAGCACCCGGGCGTCCAGGGCGTCGTACCCCGCGGGACCGAAGCGGTTCCACGGGTAGCCGTTCATGACGGCGTGCCAGGCGGCGCACGCGAGGCCGTGCGCGAGGGTGCCGGTCG
>NZ_JBVPVA010000355.1:0-2054 GCF_055612215.1 Actinomycetospora sp.
GCCGTGCTGGACGCCGAGGCGCAGCCGACCGGCGGCATGGGCGTCTGCCGGCAGCTGAAGAACGAGCGGACCGACCCGGCGCCGGTGATCGTCGTGGTGCGGCGCGAGGACGACCGGTGGCTCGCTACGTGGTCCCAGGCCGACGCGGTGCTGGTGCAGCCGCTCGACCCGGTGACCGCCGCCCGCACCGTCGCCGACGTGCTCCGCGCCGGGCACCCGGTCCCGGCCGCCCGGGGGTGACCGCCGGGATGTCCCCCGCCGGGACGGCCCCGACGGGGACGGAGCCCGACGCAGCCGCCCCCGCGGCGCCGACGTGGCCGTCCCTGCTCGGCCGGCTGCTGCGCGGGGAGGACCTGTCCGGGCGCGAGGCGTCGTGGGCGATGGACCGCATGATGTCGGGGGAGGCCTCGCCCGCCCAGGTCGCCGCCTTCGCGGTGGCGCTGCGCGCCAAGGGCGAGACGGCCGAGGAGATCGGCGGCCTCGCCGAGGTGATGCGGGCGCACGCGCGGACGGTGACCGTCCCCGGCGTCGTCGTCGACATCGTCGGCACCGGCGGCGACCAGGCCCACACGGTGAACATCTCGACGATGGCCGCGGTCGTCATGGCGGCAGCGGGCGCGCGGGTGGTCAAGCACGGCGGGCGCGCCGCGTCGTCGGCGTGCGGGTCGGTCGACCTGCTCGAGGCGCTCGGCGTGCCGATCGACCTCGGCCCCGACGCCGTCGCGGCGAGCGTGGACGAGGTCGGCATCGGGTTCTGCTTCGCCCAGACCTTCCACCCCGCGATGCGCCACGTCGGCGGGGTGCGCCGCGAGATCGGCGTCCCGACGGCGTTCAACCTGCTCGGTCCGCTCACCAACCCCGCGCGTCCCGCCGCGGCCCTGATCGGCTGCGCCGACGTGCGGTTCGCGCCCGTGCTCGCCGGGGTGCTCGCCGGCCGCGGTGACACCGCCCTCGTGGTGCGCGGCGACGACGGGCTCGACGAGATCACCACGACGACCACCACGACGGTCTGGCGCGCCGGGCCGGCGGGGGTCACCGTCGAGACCCTCGACCCCACGCGGATCGGCGTGCCGGTGTCGGTGACGGGCGAGCTGCGCGGCGGCGACGCGGCAGTCAACGCCCGCGCCGCCCACTCGGTCTTCGCCGGGGAGCCCGGGCCGGTGCGCGAGGCGGTGCTGCTCAACGCCGGGGCCGCGCTCGCGGCCTACGAGGAGGCCGAGACCGGCACTCCGGGCGAGCTGCACGAGGCGGTCGGCCGCGGCCGGGAGCGGGCGGCGGCCGCCGTCGACGCCGGGGCCGCGGCGGCGCTGCTCGAGCGCTGGGCCGCGGTCGCGACGCGGCTGCGTGGGGAGTCCCGGGGCTAGTCGTCCCGGGTCACGCCGGCTAGTCGAGCCCGACCGCGAAGGCGGCGTCGGTGTCGCCCGCGGAGTACGAGCGGAACGCGATGTGCGTCGAGGTGGTCCGCACCCCGGGCACACGGCTCAGGTTGCCCGCGATGACGTCGGCCAGCTCCTCGTGCTCCCGCACCCGCACCATCGCGATCAGGTCCACGTCGCCGGCGCAGGAGTAGACCTCGGCGACCCCGTCGAGGTCCGCGATCGCCTGCGCGGTCTCGGGGATCCGGTCGGCGTTCGCGTGGATCATGACGATGGCCGTGATCACGGGGGCTCCCTGGGTCGGCGCCGCGGTCGGCGGTCGGCGTGGGTGGCGTCGGCGGACGCCCGGCGCGGCGGGGCCGGGGCCCGACCGGGTCCGGCGGGAACTCTAGGCCCCGACGGCGGCTCCGGGTCCGCCACCGGCCCGGACGCCCCGCGCCCGGCGTCGCGGGCCTGCGAGACCCACGCCGACCAGGCGCCCGCCCCGCGTGCCGGTACCGCCCACGGCGTCGTCGTGCGCACCATGCGGGTGCCCGGCCGCTCCAGCCAGCGCGTGATCACGCCGACCTCCTCCGGCGGGGCCCCGCACAGCGGCCCCGGGCCGGGGCGCACCGTCTCCGCCGTGCTGACGAGCGCGTCCACCACCGGCATCGGCGGCACCCCGCGCCGGGCCGTGCC
>NZ_JBVPVA010000505.1:0-2690 GCF_055612215.1 Actinomycetospora sp.
GCGGTTCGGGGCGCGCCTGGAGCCGTTCGGGCACGTCGACCTGCAGCTGCACACCGGCCGGAGCCTCGACATCATCACGCAGGTCCAGACGATCGACGCGTTCGGCGGCGGCCTCGTCGTCGACTACCCGCGCTACACCGCCGGCTGCGCGCTGCTCGAGACCGCCGACCGGCTCACGCCCGAGGAGGGCGAGCCGGCGCGGGAGCTGTTCCTGCTGCTCGTCGGGGCGCTGCGGGGCCTCGCGGGCGGGCAGCGCGACCCGCACCTGGTGCTCGACGCCTACCTGCTGCGCGCCATGGTCATCGCCGGGTACGCGCCGGCGATCACCGAGTGCGCCCGCTGCGGCACCGAACCGGCGACGCCGCTGGACGCCCCCGAGGGCACGCACGGCTTCCACCAGCGGTTCGCGGTGACGGCGGGCGGCGCGGTGTGCGAACGGTGCCGGCCCGGCGGCGCGGTCGTGCCCTCGTGGTGGACCTGGCGGCTGCTCGAGGCGCTCCGTGACGGCGACTGGGAGGCCGCCGAGCAGAGCCCGCCCGACGCCCGCCGCGACGCCGCCGGCCTCGTCGCCGCCCACCTGCAGTGGCACCTGGAGCGCCGGCTGCGCTCGCTGCCGCTGGTCGACCGGCGGGGGGTTCCGCGGGTGGATCTCGAGGACGGCCTCCCCGACGTGAGCGAAGGGCACCATCGCTCGGTAGAGCCGCTCGAGGGCGCCCCTCACCGGAACGGCGCGCCGGACCCCGATCCGACCGAAGGGTCCCCTCGCTCGCTAGAGCCGACCGATGGGGCCCCTCGGTCAGTGCCCGAGTCCGCCGACGACGCCGCCGGGATCGCCCCGTGAGCCCCCTCCGGCAGCGCTCCGACCGGACCAGCGCGCCGCGCTCGGGCCGCTCCGGCCGGCCCCTCCGCGGCCGCGGCGACCCGACGATCATGCCGCCCACCCCGCACCCGTCGGGCGCCACGCCGCCGCCGATCCCGGCCGACCTCGTCCCGAACCACGTCGCGCTCGTCATGGACGGCAACGGCCGGTGGGCCAACCAGCGCGGGCTGCCCCGCATCGAGGGCCACCGCCACGGCGAGGCGCAGCTGCTCGACGTCGTCCGTGGCTGCATCGACCTCGGCGTCAACTGGATCTCCGCGTACGCGTTCTCCACCGAGAACTGGCGGCGCAGCCCGGAGGAGGTCCGCTTCCTGCTCGGGTTCAACCGCGACGTCATCCGCCGCCGGCGCGACGAGATGCACGCCATGGGGGTGCGGGTGCGCTGGTCGGGGCAGCGCCCGCGGCTGTGGCGCAGCGTCATCTCCGAGCTCGAGAAGGCCGAGGAGCTCACGCGCGACAACGACGTCGTGACCCTGACGATGTGCGTCAACTACGGCGGCCGCGCGGAGATCGTGCAGGCGACCCGGGAACTCGCGCGACGCGCCGCCCGCGGCGAGATCGACCCCGACCGCATCGACGAGCGGGCCATCGCGCGTCACCTCGACGAGCCGGACATGCCCGACGTCGACCTGTTCGTGCGCTCGTCGGGGGAGCAGCGGACGTCGAACTTCCTGCTCTGGCAGTCGGCGTACGCGGAGATGGTCTTCCTCGACACGCTCTTCCCCGACTTCGACCGCCGCCACCTCTGGCAGGCCTGCGAGATCTACGCCTCGCGGGACCGCCGCTACGGCGGCGCCGCCGACGCGCCCACCGCGACCGACGCGACCACCGCGACCAAGTCGACCGAGTCGACCGACGTGACCGACCCCGAGGAGACCCCCAGTGAGCCGTGAGGCCGCGACGACCGCGACGCTGCTGATCACCGCGCGGGAGGCCCTCGAGAAGTTCGTCGAGGTGCGGGTCGACGACGACGGGGCGCTGTCGTTCCGCCACGGCGACGTCCCGTGCGCGGTGCAGGGGATCGAGCTCGTCGAGGGGCTGGCGGTGCTGTCGCTGACCTGCGTCGTCGCGTGGGACCTGGAGGGCGACGAGGTCCCGCGCCGGGTCGCCGAGCGTGCCGGCCAGGGACTCTTCGGGACCCTGGGCGCGATCGGCACCGACGTCGGCTGGGACGTGACCCTGCGCTACGCCTTCCCGGCGGAGGGCCTGGCCGCGGACCCGCTGGGCACGCTGCTCATGCTCGTCGTGTCCACCGCCTCGCAGGTGCGCAACGACCTCGTCGCGGCGGCCTGACGCTCACCTCGCCCGGCAGGCGCCGCACAGGCCGATGATCTCCACGGTGTGGTCGATCTCGGCGAACCCGTGCTCGGCGGCGACCTTCTCCGCCCAGTGCTCGACGGCGGGCCCCTCGACCTCGACGGTCCGCCCGCAGCGGCGGCACACCAGGTGGTGGTGGTGGGTGTCCGAGCAGCGCCGGTAGGAGGCCTCGCCCGCGGCGGTGCGCAGCACGTCGATCTCGCCGGCCTCGGCCAGCGCCTGCAGCGTGCGGTACACCGTCGTCAGGCCGATGCCCTCGCCGCGGCGGCGCAGTTCCTCGTGGATGTCCTGGGCGGAGCGGAAGTCGTCGAGCCGGTCGAGCAGGTCGCCGATCGCGGCGCGCTGACGGGTGGCGCGCTGGCCGGGCACCACGGTGGGGCGCGACGAGCCGTCGGTCGTGCTCACGCGTCCTCCTCGGCGTGCTCCACGGCGTCGACGACGATGTGCGCGAGGTGGTCGTCCACGAGCCGGTAGACGACCTCCCGGCCCCGCC
>NZ_JBVPVA010000529.1:0-18348 GCF_055612215.1 Actinomycetospora sp.
CACGTCGGCGGGCAGTTCGAGGGCGCCCCACTGCTCCTCCTGCACCACGTCGGCCGCCGCAGCGGCACCGAACGCCTCAGCCCCGTGATGTACCAGGCCGTCGACGGTGGCTGGGCGGTGTTCGCGTCCAAGGCGGGTGCCCCGGACAATCCGGACTGGTACCACAACCTGCTCGCGCAGCCCGACGTCTCGATCGAGGTGGGCGACGGCGAGCGCATCGACTCGATCCCGGTGCGGGCCCGGGACCTCCCCGCCGCGGAGCGAGACCCGATCTGGGAGACCCAGAAGGAGCGCTACCCCGGGTTCGCCGAGTACGAGGCGAAGACCACCCGGACGATCCCGGTGGTGCTCCTCGAGCGTCGCGAGGGCTGACTCCGGGCATCCTCCACCCGGCGCGCCGCACCCCTGAGGGACGGATGTGGGCGTCGGCTGACTACCGTGAGGGCCGTCAGGAGCACGGTCCGCGGTCGCGCAGGAGAGGAGACGTCGCCATCGCGCCACGCCACTCCGCCCGCGCAGCGCGGGAGCGCACGCAGCGTTCCCCCGCCCGTGCGCTGGCGCTGGAGCCGCGCCCGGCGGGCATGCGACGTGCGCCCGCGCCCCGGCGTCCCGCCGCCTCCGAGGCCCGCGCGCCGGCGCGTCCGGCCGCCGGTCGGGCCCCGGCCGCGACGCTCGAGCGCCGGGAGCCCCCGCGGCGCCCGGCCGAGCCACGCGAGCCGCGCCGGCGGACGGGGTTCGTCCTCGTCCTGGCCTTCGGGGTCCTGCTCGCGATGGGTGCCGTGCTCGTCGTCTTCTCCGGCGCCGAGAGCGGTACGGCGCCCGCCGCGGCCGCCCCGGCGCCGGCGGCCCCCGCGGCGTTGCCCGCGGCTCCCGTCGTCGAGCCCGCGCCGCCCCCCGGTCCCGTCGCCCTGACCCCGGCCGAGCTCGCCCGGTGCCCCGCGACCTCGGTGGCCTGCGTCGACCTCGCCCGCCACACCGCGTGGCTGCAGCGCGACGGCAGGCCCTTCACGGGGCCGCTGGAGATGCTCCCGGGCACGGACACGTTCCGCCGGCCGCCGGGGCCGGACTCCTCGGCCACCCCGGCGGGCACCTTCCACGTGCTGCGCAAGGAACGGAACGGGTTCTCGACCGAGTTCCACGAGCCGATGAACCACGCGGTGTACTTCGCGCCCGGCGGCATCGCCTTCCACGAGGGCAGCCTCACCACCTCGTCGAACGGCTGCATCCACCTCTCGGCGGCCGACGCGGCGACGTTCTTCGACACCCTGCGCATCGGCGACGGGGTCACCACCTTCTAGGTGGGCCCGCCCGGCACCGTGGTCGTCGTCCCGTCGGCCCACACCACGAGCCCGGTCCGGCCGACGCGACGCCCGAGCCACTCGGCGGCCCGCTCACCGAGGGCGTAGGCGGCGGTGGCGTCGACGTCGGCCCACGTCAGCGACGCCGCGGTCACCGTCACCTGCGCGACGGCGGCCGGCGGGTCGCCGGTGCGGGCGTCGACCACGTGGGCGCCGCGGTGCGCGCTGCCCGAGGTGGCCACCGCCCCGTCGCGGACCGCGACGACGGCGAGCACGCGCGCCGGGTCGTGCGGGTCCTCGATCCCGACGCGCCACGGCTCCCCCGCGAGGGCGCGGCAGACCATGTCGCCCCCGGCGGACAGGCAGAAGTCGGTGCCGGGCAGCGCGCGCAGGAACACCGAGGCGCGCTCGACGGCCCAGCCCTTGACGATGCCGCTCGGGTCCAGCACCGGGTGGTCGCCCGCGCCGTGGCGCCACACCGAGAACGCGCCGTCGGTGGCGCGCTCGGCGCGGGCGCCGATCGCGAGCACCTCGTGCACCTCGTCCGGTGCGTCGGCCGGGGTGAGGTCGCCCCGGCGGATCGCGGCGACGACCGAGTCGCCCCGGTAGGTGCTGAACACGCGGTCGGCCTCGCGGAGGGCGGCGAGCACCGCGCTCCACGCGGCGTCGGCCGCCTCGTCGTCGGCGTGGCGGCCACGCAGCGCGAGGCTGATCGGCATGCCCATCACGTGCTCGACGCGCCGGGCGACCGGAGCGTCGACCGCGGACGGTGCGGTCACGTCGTCCCCGCCCGGTCGAGCGCGGCCTGCAGCGAGCGGACGTATCCGCCCGAGGTGAACGTCGCCCCGCTGACCATGTCGATCCGCGTGCTCTGCGCCGCGAGGGTCTCCCGGACGAGGACGGGGACGGCCGCCGCGTTGACCTGCCGGTCGTGGGCGTTCTCGTCCGGGGTCCGGAGCACGTCCACCGCGGTGATGCGTCCCGCCTCGAGGGTCGCCCGGACCTGCACCTGGCCCCACTTGACCTGCACGATCGGGCCGGTGACGGTCCCGGAGTACCCCGCGCCGGCGGCCGGCCGGCCCCGGACCGACGGGGCCGCGGCCGCGGGCACCGGAGCGGCCCGACCGGCCCCGGGCGACGAACCGGAGGCCCCGCCCGCGTCGGGCTGCGTGCCGTGGGGCTCCCCCGCGTCGGGCTCGCCGCCGTAGGGCCCTCCCGCGCCGGGCCCGGTGGCGGCGGCCGACCCCGCATCGACCGTCCCCACGCCGGTCGTGTCCGGCGTCGCGGCGGCCTCCGGGAGCTCCGGGGTGGTCGAGGTGCGGTAGGAGAAGAGCAGGACGACCGCGCTCACCGTGGTGAGACCGCACAGCACGATCCGTCGGGTGCCGCGGTCCACGCGGGCGGGGGGCATCACCGGGCTCACCATCCGAAGGCCTCGACGTGGACGCGGTCGGCGGGGGTGCCGGCCGCGAGGAGGGTGCGCCGGACCAGGTCGGTCCACGGGGTGGGGCCGCAGAGGTAGACGTCGCGCTCCGCGATGTCCGGGACGCGGCGGCGCAGGGCGGCGACGTCGTCGGCGGGTCCGGCACCCGCCCCGAACCAGGAGTCCGGGGCCCGTCGGCGGCCCGGGAGCGGGACCAGCGCGACCCGCCCCTCGCGGGCGAGCACCGCGAACTCGCGGGCGAACAGCGGCGGTCCGGTGAAGCGGTGCAGCACGACGACGTCGGCGGCGCCGGCCCCGGCGCCCAGCTCCTCGGCCAGGGCGCGCAACGGGGTGATCCCGACCCCGGCGCCGATCAGCGCCACGCCGGGACGGGTGCGGGCGCGCGTCGTCAACCGCCCGTAGGGGCCCTCGATCAGGACCTTCGTGCCCGGACGCAGCCCCGGGACGGCGGCGGTGCCGTCACCGAGGTCCTTCACGGTGATCCGCAGGCTGCGCCCGTCCGGGGCCGCCGACACCGAGTACGGGTGTGCGCGCATCCACCCCGTGCCCGACAGGAAGCGCCAGGTCAGGAACTGCCCGGCGCGCACGTCGAGCTCCGCGAGGTGCTCGCCCGCGAGGTAGACCGAGACGCACCCGTCGCCCTCGGGCACGACCGAGGTGACGACGAGGCGGTGGTGCAGCGTGCGGTAGAGCGGCAGCCCGACCCGCCACACCAGCACCGCGACCGCGGTCAGCGCCCAGGCGCTCCACCAGAACACCGTGCGCGCGGTCGAGGCGAGGAACTCCTGGCCGGTCCAGAGCTGGTGGGGCAGCGCGAGCCCGACGCCGAGGTAGGCGTAGAGGTGCAGCAGGTGCCACGACTCGTAGCGCATCCGGGCCCGGGCCGCCCGCGTGCTGGTCACGGCGACGAGCACCAGGCACGCGGTGCCGGCGGCGGCCAGCAGCATCCCCGGGTAGGTCAGGGTGAGGTCCCACAGCTCGCCGGGTGTCGCGGCCAGGTCCCCGGCGGCGTAGCCCCAGGTGATGAGCCCGACGTGGGCGATCATCCCGGTGAACGAGGTGAACCCGACCAGCCCGTGCAGGACCGCGAGCCGGTCCTGACCGAAGGCCCGCTCGACGAGCGGCACGCGGGCCATGAGGAGGACCTGCACGAGCATCAGCAGCGAGGCCAGCACACCGGTCAGCCGGCCGAGCGAGGTGAGCCCGGAGGCCCATCCGGAGAGGTCGGCGAGCCCGCCGCCGGTGGCCCACGACAGGACGATGACGGCGAGCGCGGCGGCGAGGACCGTCCGGCTGGCGGTGCGCACGGCGCGATCGCGCAGGGCCGTCGGGGCCGAGGGGCGGCTCGGGACGGCGCCGTCGCGACGCTCGACGAGGGCGGTCACGGATCACCTCCGGGACGGGCGGGGGTCGGCCGACCCGCCCCGGGAGGGCAGGCGACGCGATCGTGACACCCGGTCCCGGCCGCCCGTGGCCGAATGGGGAAACCGGTGCCCGTCAGGTCCCCGGCACGTCGAAGTGGGTGCGCGGACGCTCCTGGGCCACGCCGTCGAGGCGCAGGTCGACCTTCTCGGTCCACACCGCCGCGAGCCCGGCGACCTTCTGGCTCTCGGGCAGCGGCGCACGGTAGGTCCAGAAGAGGTCGGGATGCCGGGTGCCGTCGGGGAGCTCGACGGACCAGTACGTGGCGCTTCCCTTGTACGGGCAGTGGGTCACGGTGTCCGAGGGCCGCAGCAGGTCGAGCCGGACGTCGGGCAGCGGCAGGTAGAAGCGGGGCGGCAGGCGGGTCTCGAAGAGCACCGTCGGGCGGGTCGAGTCGGCGATCACCACGCCGTCCACCGAGACCTCGACGTGCCGCGAGCTGGCCAGCGCGTCGATGCGGACGTAGGGGTCGCGGGCGTGCACCGCGACCGGCTCGTCCTCCTCGAACCACTGCTCCACCGCGTCCCAGTCGACCCGCACGAGGTCGGCCGGCTCGCCGTCGACGTCCAGGCGCACGCGGCGGACGGCGTCGGGCGGCAGCGCGGCGAGGTCCACGTCGGCGACGGGCAGGTGATAGGTCGGGTAGAAGGGCCACTCCCAGACCAGCACCGGCGCGAGGGTGTCGACGACGACCCGCCCGCCGCGCACCGCCCGGATCCGCTTGCGCCCGCGCTCGGGAGGAGGTGGCTTCGCCATGTGAGCACTATTCCGTGTCATGGCACGGAGTACTGCTCACGAGGGCGCAGCCCACCTCCTCGCGCTGACCCGCGCCGCACCACCGCGCGCCGGCCTCGTCCGCCTGCTCGGCGTCGACGGGTTCTCCGGGGCCGGCAAGACGACCCTGGCCGACGACCTGCGCCGCGCCGACCCGACGGTGACCGTGCTGTCGCTCGAGACCTTCTACCTCGGCTGGGAGGGGCTCGCGGCCGGGCCGGGACGCGCCCACGCGCAGTTGGTCGAGCCGTTGCGGCGCGGGGAGGTCCCCGTCGTCGAGCCGTGGGACTGGCGCCACGACCGCGTCGCACCCCCGCGCCGGCGACCGGTCGGACCGCTCGTCGTCGTGGAGGGCTGCGGCACGGGCGCGCCGCCGCTGCGCGAGGCCCTCTCGCTGCTCGTGTGGGTCGACGCCGACCCCGACGAGCGGGAGCGCCGCCTGCACGCCCGCGACGACTGGGCGGTCTACGCCCCGCACCGGGCGGCCTTCGAACGCCAGGAGCAGGCCCTCGCGGCGGCCCACGGCACCCGGGCCGCGGCGGACGTCGTCGTCACCCGGCACGAGGACGGCCGGCTCACCGGCCGTGCCGACGTCGACGAATGGGTACGGTCCGGGCGTGACGGCGACGAAGGACCTGCCTGACACGGCGTCCGTGAGCAGCACGGACGCCGATCAGTGGCGCGAGGTGGCGGAGTGGAAGGAGCGGATCACCGACGACGGCGGCGGCCCGCTCGCCCCGCTGCTCGACACCGTCACCGAGGTGCGCGCGCTGGTCCAGAGCGGCCTGCGGCGGGTGCCCGGGGTGCGCCAGCTCGACGACACGGTCCAGGACGTGCTGCACCAGATCGCCGCCGCCGGAGCCGGGGCGGGCGCCGCGACGCTGCGCCGGGAGGCGGTGTTCGCCCGCTACCGCGCCCTGGGCCACGACGTGGCCGACTTCAAGGACATCCGCAAGCTCGCCGTTGGCCACGTCCAGGAGGCCATGCCCCGCCTCGACCTCGCCTACCCGGTGGCCGCGGCGGTGCAGGGCGGAGCGACCAGCCTGCTGGCGACGACGGGGGCCTCGGCGGCCGCAGGCGGGTCAGGGGTGCTCGGGCTCGGGGGGCTGCCCGGGATCGCCGTCATCGTCACGTCGCTGACCGGCGACGCGCTGCTGACCGTAGCCGCCTGCACGCGCGCGGTGGCGCACGTCGGCGCCTACTACGGCTACGACGTCACCAAGCGCTCCGAGCAGGTCGTCGCGCTGGCCATCCTCGCCGTCGGGCTCTCCTCCGACGCCGACCTGCCGGGCGCCTACGAGGAGGTCGCGTCGCTGATCGCCTCGCGGGAGAAGGACAAGGAGAAGAAGAAGCGCCAGCAGCGCCAGATGCGTCGCCTCGCCCACGCGGTGCACCAGCGGCTGCTCTCCCAGATCGGGCAGCGCGAGCTCGCCCAGCTCGTCCCGTTCGTGGGCATCGGGATCGGGGCGGCGCTCTCGGCCCGGCTCCTCGGGCGGGTCGTCGACGCCGCCGAGCACCTCTACCGCGAGCGGTTCCTGCACGAGAAGTACGAGATCCCGTTCGACGAGGAACCCCCGCAGGAGCTCCTGGCCGAGCAGGCCTGACCCCGACGGCGGGGGCGCGACCGCGGTGACACCGCCGGTTCACCCGCCGTCCACGTCTCCTCCACGGCCGCGCCGTCCGGGGTCCCTACCGTCCGCGTCCATGGCCGCACCGCTCGCGCCCGACCCGGACGTCATGTCGCCGGGCGACGCGCGGGCCTGGGCCGCCGTGCAGCGCTGGCGGGCCGCCGACCCCGCCGGGTCCGGCTGGTGGGGCCGGATCTCGGCGCTCGCCATCTCCGGGCTGCGCCTCCTGCCCGGCGCAGGGGTCCTCGACGACGTCCTGGGCGGTACCGTCGCCGGCCCGCTGCGCGACGTCGGGATGCGGGTGGGCTGGCTCGCCGCGGGACGCGCGGAGCACGTGGTCGCGACGCTGGTCGAGGCCGGGTTCCCCGTCGTCGTCCCGGCGGACCTGCGCAGCCTCGAGATCGACGAGCTGCGGGCGATGCGCGCCTCGCTGACCCGCGCCCACGTCACCGCCGCCGGGGTGCGCGGTGGCCTGACCGGGGCCGCCGCCGGCGCCGCGACCGGAGCCGCCAGTGCCGCGACCGGGGTCGCCGCCGCGCTCGCCGCGGCCGCGCTGGACACCGTGCTGGCCGCCGCGGCCTGCACCCGCGCCGTCGCGCGGGTCGCGATGCACTACGGGTACGACCCGGCCGAGCCCGCGGAGCGCGCGTTCGCCCTCGCCGTCCTCGCCGCCGGCCTCTCGCCCGACCCGGCCCGCGTCGTCGTCGGCGCCGGCGGTCCCGTCCGGCCCGACTTCGGCCACCACGGGGCCTGCGACCTGGCGCGCGGCGTGCCCGGCCTCGGCGTCGGGATCGGCGTCGTCCTCTCGACCCGCCAGATCGCACGGGTCCTCGAGACCGCCGAGCACCTCTACACCGAGCGGTTCCTGCACGAGAAGTACGGCACCCCCGCCGTCGTCGGGGACCTCACCGCGGCCGCCTCGTAGTTTCTCCCTCCGGGCCGGAACCGATGGGCCCCGCGTCGTCTCCAAGCCCCCGACGACGATGATCGGAGGCGCCATGACCCAGACCCCCGACCCTCCCCTCGCGGACGCCGGCACGGTCGCGAGCGCCACGGCGCTGCTCACCGAGCTCGCGGCCGGGTGCCGCGGCGCGCCGGACGACGTCGCGCGGGTGCGGGCGCTGCTGGCTGACCGGTGGGGCGACGCGGTGCTCGACGCGGCGGCCGACCGCGCGCTGCTCGACGCGGTCGACCCGCTGTGGTCGCGGGGCTGGACTCCCCGCGACGTCGTGGAGGTGCTGCGCCGCCGGCTCGGGGCGGGGGTCGTGCCGCTGCTCGGCGACGTCCTCGCGGCCGACGCGCGCCGGCGCCCGGCCGGCTGGTCGCTGCCGGGGGTCGACGCGGGGGTCTGGTGGGACGCCGGCCGTCCGCTCGTGACCCAGTGGCGCACGGTGCGCGGGCTCACCGGGGCCGAGGCGCTGGGGTGGGTGGTGCACCTGGTCGGGGAGGCGCTGCGGCTGCCGCCCCTGCCCGCCGTCGCGGGCGGGGCCGAGGCGGCCGACGACACCGGCGCCGACCCCCGCGTCCTCGCCCGGGTGCGGGGGCTGCTCGCGAAGGCCGAGTCGACGTCGTTCCCCGAGGAGGCCGAGGCGCTCTCGGCGAAGGCCCAGGAGCTGATGGCCCGCCACGCGCTGGAACGGGTGGCGGTGGACCCGACGCCGGGCACCGGAGCGTCGACCGCGTCGACGCGGCGGCTGTGGCTGGACGCGCCGTACACCTCGGCCAAGTCGAGCCTGGTCCACCAGGTGGCGGTGGCGAACCGCTGTCGCGCGGTGAGCCTCGCGGCACTGGATCTCGTGACGGTGATCGGCTGGCCCACCGACCTGGACACGGTCGAGCTGCTCGTGACGTCGCTGCTGGTCCAGGCGGGGCGGGCGATGGCCGCCGCGGGTTCGCGCTCGTCGCGGGCGGGCTCGCGGACCCGGTCGTTCCGGCACGCGTTCCTGCTCTCCTACGCCACCCGGATCGGGGAGCGGCTCCGGGAGGCGGGCGCGGCGGCGGAGCAGGAGGCCGTGGCGGCGGCGGGCGACGCGCTGCTCCCGGTGCTCGCGGCGCGCGGCGAGGTGGTCGAGCGGACGACGACGCAGCTCTTCCCGCGGATCACCACGAAGCGATTCTCGGTCGGGAACGCGGCCGGGTGGGACGCCGGCCGGGAGGCGGCGGACGCGGCCAGCCTGCGGGTCGGGCGGGACGCGCTCGAGTGAGGCGCGGGTCCGGCCCCCGGGTCGGGGCGGCCCGGTCGGGGCGCCCGGGTCGGGCTGGGACGATCGCAGGCGTGGCCACCTCCCGGGAACGCCGCGCGGCGAAGCAGCGCCGCCGTGACCAGCGGCGGGGCGTGCCGGAGGGCGGACCCACGGCGCCGCGCGCCGACGTCGGGCGGGGCCTGCCCGCCGAGACGCTGCGGCGGCTGCTCCGCCGCGCGGGCACCGACCTCGCGGCCGGGCGCGACGAGGCGCTCCCCGAACTGCGCCACCTGCTCGCCGAGCACCTCGCCCGCCGTCGGGCGGAGATCCTGGCGGCGTGCGACGACGTGGCCGCGGGCGTCGAGCTGCCGCCCGACGCCGAGGCCGTCCCGCCCGCGCTGCGCGCCGCGCTCGACGGGTCCGGCCACCCGGTCTCGTCGTGGGCAGACGCCGCCGGGGTGAGCACCGAGGACGCCGCGCTCGTCACGGTCCGCCTCCTCGCCGCGGCGGCCCGCTGAGCGGGTGCCCGTCCGGACGCACCGGACACGCTCAGGTGTCGTCGGGGACGGTTCCCTCGTCCGGTCGGGTGGTCACTGACCGGTAACCGTTCTCCGCGCCCATGATCACCGTTTTGCCTGGCAGAGCGCGGGGCGGGCGAGCAGGCCCCGTCGCTCTCGGGGGACGACCGCCGGAGACGGCGGGCGCGCGTCCGGGGCCCCGGGGGGAGCACCGGACGCGCGCAGGAGTGGGAGGGCGGGCCCGACACCGGGACCGCCCTCCCGCTCCGACCCATCGGACGGGCGCCCCGCACGGGTTGACCTGGACCATCCTCGAGGTCCACCGTCGCGGGATGACCACGGCCACCTCCGAGCTGACCGTCGGCGAGGTCTCCCGGCGCAGCGGGGTCGCCGTCTCGGCCCTGCACTTCTACGAGCGCGAGGGCCTCATCCGGAGCCGCCGGACGTCGGGCAACCAGCGCCGCTTCAAGCGCGAGGTCCTGCGCCGCATCGCGTTCATCCGCATCGCGCAGCGCGTCGGCGTCCCGCTCGCGCAGGTCCGCGCGTCGCTCGACGAGCTCCCCGACTCCCGGACCCCGACCCGCGCCGACTGGGAGGCCCTCTCCCGCACCTGGCGCGCGGAGCTCGACGACCGCATCCGGCGCCTGCAGCAGCTGCGCGACGACTTCTCCGGCTGCATCGGCTGCGGGTGCCTCTCCCTCGACCGGTGCGCCATGGCCAACCCCGGCGACCGGCTCGGCGAGGAAGGTCCCGGGCCGCGGCGCCTGGGCTGAGGAGGGCCGCTCCGCGCGGCGATCCCATCAGGGAACCGGGTCGCGAGGACTCGGTTCCCCTCCGGTGGTCGAGACCCCTCGTCGCTCAGCGGGCGGCGAACACCTGGCGGACCCGGCCCGGTGGCGGCGCGGGGACCACATCCGGGTGCAGCGCGTGCGCCAGCGCCTCGATCCCGTCGACCAGCCGCGGGCCCGCGCGCACCACGTACGACGCCGAGTCGATCGCCACCAGGGGCACGCCCGGCAGCTGCGCCGCCACCGGCTCCGCCTGCTCGCACGCCGCGTCGAGGCCGAAGCCGCACGGGGTGACGACGACCGCGTCGGGCCGCCCGCCGTCGCGGATCTCCTCCCACGACACCGCGACGCTGCGCCCGCCGTCGGCGCCCGAGACCGGCTCGCCGCCGGCGCGCCGGACGAGCTCCGGCACCCAGTGGCCGGGGAGGAACGGCGGGTCGGTCCACTCCAGGACGAGCACCCGGGGCCGTGGGCGGCCCGCGAGCGCCGCGGCGACCGCGTCGAGACGCCCGCGCAGCTCGGCCAGCAGCGGCCCGGCGTCCGTGTCGAGCGCCGCGCCGAGCGCGGTGATGCCGTCGAGGACACCCTCGAGGGTGTGGGGGTCGTAGGAGTGCACCCGCACGTGGTCGAGCCCGAGCTCGGCGAGCGCCTCGGTGACGGTGTGGCCGGGGAGGGCGCACACCCGGCAGAGGTCCTGGGTGACGACGACGTCGGGCGCGGCCGCCCGCAGGCGTTCCCGATCCAGCGCGTACATCGGCAACCCGGCCGCGGCGCGCTCCCGGACGCGCGCGTCGATCTCGGCCGGGGTCATGCCCTCGTCCAGCGCGGAGCGGACGACGACGGGCACGCGGTCGCGGACCCCGGGCGGGTGGTCGCACTCGAAGGTCACCGCGACGAGGTCGTCGGCCCGGCCGAGCGCACCGACGATCTCGGTCGTCGCCGGCAGGAGCGAGGCGATCCGCATGTTCTTCGAGCCTACGGCTCCCGTGCGTGCGTTTCCGTGTCGGAATACGGAGACGCACGCACATGCGCACCGGCGCTGCGGGACGATCCGGACGTGTCGGACCTCGTGCTCGGGCTGCGCCTCTACGCGCGCGGCGCGGCGACCGTCCTGAGCTCGCCCCGTCTGCTGCGGCTCGGCGCGCTGCCCGCCCTGGTCACGGTGCTGCTCTACGTCGTCATGCTCGCCGTGCTCGGGCGCTTCCTGCCGGACCTCGCGGCGCTGCTCACCCCGTTCGCGGACGGCTGGTCCCCGGGCGCCCGGTCCGCCGCGCGCCTGGTCACGGAGGTGGCGGTGGTGGCCGCGGTGGCGTTCGTGGCGGTGCTGGCCTTCGTCGGGGTCACGCTCGCGATCGGCGGGCCGTTCTACGAGCGGCTCTCCGAGCTGGTCGACGACGGCGTGGGTGAGGTGCCGGCCGGGCCGTCGCGGTCGGCGGCCACGTCGCTCGTCCGTGGCGCACGCGACGGACTGGTCCTCGTGGTGCTGTCGGTCGTCGCCGCGGTCCCGCTGTTCGCCCTCGGCTTCGTGCCGGTGCTGGGCCAGACCGTGGTGCCGGTGGTCGCGGCGCTGGTGGGTGGGCGGCTGCTCGTGCTGGAGCTGACGGCGCCCGCGCTGGAGCGCCGTGGGATCGGCTTCCGCGAACGGCGCCGTCTGGTGGGTTCGCGGCGGGTCCTGGGCTGGGCGATCGGGGTGCCGACCTACCTGCTGTGCCTGCTGCCCCTGGTCGGGATCCTCGCCGTGCCCGTCGGGGCGGCCGCGGCGACGCTGCTCGCCCGGGAGCTGCGCGGCGAGCCGACCGGTCTCACAGCTCGTCGAGCAGGCCGTCCATGACGCGCTCCTCGTCGACCGCGTGCGTCATCACGCGCTGCAGCTCGGGGTCCCAGGGCGTCGCCGGCACCGGCGCGGTGATCGGCCGCAGCTCGACCCCGTCCCGCTCCGCGGCGGCGCGCGCCGTCAGGTGGTCGGCCGCCGACATCCGCCACGGGACGACGCCGAGGTCGGTCAACCGCGCGGTGATCGCCACGCCGTCGGGGTCGAAGTCGCCGTGGTGGTGCACCTGCGCCCCGGCCTCGAGCAGCCGGCGGAGCGAACTCGGCGTCAAGCAGCACGGGAGGGGTCGGCATCACGGCCCTCCGCAGCGTCGGCCGAGGGCCTCGACGCCCGCCCGGATCATCCGCCCGTAGCCGTCGTCGGGAAGCCGGTCGAGGGACGCCCGGGCGCACTCGAGGTGGTGGCGGGCTCCGACGAGGTCCCCGAGGCGGTGGGAGGCGTCGCCGAGGTTCAGGTGCAGGGACGGGTAGAGGGCGGCGACGTCCAGGTCCGGGTGCTCCGCGCGGGCGCGCTCGTCGGTGACCTCGTCGGCGGCCTCGAGGGCCCGGTAGTCCCACGCGAGCTCGTCGGCCACCGCGGGCTGTAGGTCGGCCGCGTGGTGGGCAAGGCTGCAGCGGTGCAGCGGGTCGGCCTGCACCGCCGGGTCCTCCCAGAGCTCCTCGAGCCGGCGCCGCGCGACCTCGCGGTCGCCGGTGTGCCCGAGCTCCACCAGCTCACCGATGCGCGCCATCACGTCCACGGCCCGCACGGTAGGCCGAGCCCCCGACAGCCACGGCGACGGCGCGGACCGAGCGGCCGCTGGGTGAACGGCGCCGTCCTGGCGTCGGACGCCAGCATCGTGCCGTTGCTGCCACCGGGGACGGCTCACAGCAGGGTCGGCTGCTCGTCCTCGGCCTCGTCGTCGGCCACGGTCACCTCGGGCGCGTACCGGGCCGCCGGCGCCAGGACCCGGACGGCGCCGTCGTGGGCCACCTCCACGAGCCGCACCGAGACCAGCAGCGCCAGCACGTCCGCGGCGAACCGGTCGCGGTCGGCCAGCGCCCCCTTCGACCAGTACCGCCCGTGCTCGGCCACGAGCTCGTCGAGGACCTCGCGCACCGACGCCCACGGGATCGGGTCCGGGTCGTCCTCCGGCCGGAACTGGTACACCAGCTCGCTGACCAGCAACAACGCCGCGTGCGGCAGCGTCCCGCCCGTCGGGAACGCCACGTCGGAGCAGCCGCCGTCGACGTCGAGCGCCGCGAACCCCTCCGCCCGCGCCTCGAGGACGAGCCCGGTCCGCGCCTCGAGGCGCCGGGCCTCGTCGGCGGCCCGCCGGCGCAGCTCGCCGAACCGGGCCGCGTCGAGGTCGCCGGCCAGCACCACCGGGTCCTCGACCAACCGGCGCCGCACCGACGTCGGCCCGGATCCCCGTTCCCGGGCGCGCGCCACCAGCTCGTCCGGGTCCTCCGCACCGACCACCGCGCCCGTCGGGAGGAGCGCCGTGCGGTCCTGGCGCACCTCGAGCAGCGCGTCCGCGTCGGCGTCGTGCTCGTACGTCGCGACCCCGCGGTCCAGCTCGCGCACCATCCCCTGCGCGATCAGCCAGCGCAGCGCCGTCACGAGCGCCCGGCGCGACGCCGCGTCGGTGTCCAGGACGATCCCCGCCTCGGCGGCCGCGGAGTGCACGGCGTTGACGAGGTCGCGGAGGCTGGTGCGGTCCGGGCCGGACGTCGTCGCGGCCAGCACGAGCGCGAGCGCGGTGTACTCGGCGGAGGTGAACGGCCGGGGGTTCGCCGACACGGTGCGCAGCGGGCGGTCGGGCGGCACGTGGCCGGTCTTGACCAGCCGCGCGGTGTCGGCGGTGACGACGAGCCGGTAGGCCAGCTCCTGGGTGAACCACGCGTCCAGCGCCTCGGTGTGGCGGCGGACGAGCGCGACGAGGTCCGGGTCGGACTCGACGGTGCGCCACGGCCGGGCGAGCAGCGCGCGGGTGGCGCTGACCAGCTCGCCGTCGCGCTGCGGGTCGGTGCGCGGCGCGCTCACGACGCCGGCTCCACGGTGAGGACCAGCCCCTCGACGCGCAGCGCACCGACGTGGGTGGGGACCGTCGTCGCGCTCCCCGGCTCGCGGCGGACCACGCATCGCACGCCGTCGAGCGAGACCGTTCCCGACGACGAGGCGGGCCCCAGGTCCGCGACGGCCCGCGTCAGGACCCGCTGCAACTCGCGCAGCGCCGGCTCGGACAGCCGAGCCGTGAACCCGGACGCGCCGGCCTCGAGCAGTTCCGCCCGGGCGGCCGCAGCGCGCTTCTCGACCTCCGCGCGCCGCGCCAGCAGGTGACGGCGTTCCTGACTGCGGTCCTGGACGCGGGACGTGCGGCCGCGGCTGGTGGTGTCGCCGCGCTCGCGTAGCGAGACCGGCACCGTCGCGACCGGGGCGTCCCACCACGACGTCGTCGACGACACCGGATCCCTGTCGTCCCCGCCCGCCCCGCCGAGGTGCCGCGCGCCGAACATCCCGAACGCCGCCGCGGCCAGCTCGTGCGCCCGTGCCGCGTCGGCGCGCGAGAAGAACGATGCGAGCCGCAGGAAGTCGACACGGCGCGACGAGCCCGCGGTGCCGGTGCGCGAGAGGCGCGTCAGGTTCTGGGTGAGGGTCCGGACGGCGTCCACGGCGTCGCGTTCCAGCGTCTGCACCCGGCTCGGGCGCCCCGGCGTCGTCAATCCCCCCGTCGCTCCGCTCGCCCCACCTACGAACCACGAGGCGAGGTTCTCCCAGTCCGCGGCGGCGGCCCCCGGCTCGCGGCGCACCCGCACGCTCGACAGGCCCGCGGCGGCGACCCGCGCGGCCAGGCCGTCGGCCGCGCGCTCGACGATCGTGTCGATCACCGGCTCGACCTCGAGCAGCAACGACGCGACCGGCCGCGCCGCGCGCCGCAGCGTCTCCAGCCGCTCCCCGACGTAGCCGACGAGCACCTCGGAGAAGAACGCGAACTCGTCCTCGTCGAGGTCGAACCGCGACTGCCACTGGTTGATCGCGGCGAAGAACTGGGTGATCTCGGCGGAGAACGCCACGTGCGGGTCGAACACCGCCCGGACGGCCTCGGCGAGCCGGTCGGGCGGGGCGCTGGCCGCGTCGAGCCGGGTGAGGGCCTCGAGCGCGGACCGCAGCTGCTCGAGCCGGCCCAGCGACACGTCGCGGACGTCGTCGACCTGGGCCAGCACGCCCTCGACGAGGTCGTGCACCTCCTGGCCCACCCGCGTGATCAGGTAACGGTTGCGGCGCCGGTAGTACTCCTCGACGGTGCCGACCTGTCCGATCGACGCCGACACCTCGAGGTTGCCCCACTCCCGCAGCTGCTCCAGCCGCTGCCCGACCGTGGTCTCCTCCAGCACCGTGCCCGCCTCGGCGAGCCGCGCGGTGACCTCCGACGGGGTCAGCTCGGCGAAGAACGTGCCGGCGAAGACCGCGAGGACGTGCCGGTAGTCCGGCGACTCGGTGACGTAGGAGAAGACCGCCGGCCGGATGCCCGGGGTACTCACGCCGTCACCGCCAGGTCGTGGCCGTCCCAGCGGTAGTGCACCAGCGCGATCGCCCGCAGGTCCGGGTCGCGCAGCACCTCGGTGATCGCCAGCGCGGGCACGTTCGGGTGGGTGCCCCAGAGGCGCTCGGAGGTGACGACGAAGTCCACGTCGAGGTCGACGAGCAGCCCGAAGAGCTTCGCGTGGTTGTCCTCGGAGACCTTCGCGAAGGCGTCGTCGAGCAGCACCAGCCGGGGCGCCCCGACCCCGTGCGGGTCGTGCGCGGCGGCGCTCGCGGCGGCGGCGCTGGCCATCGGCAGGACCGTCACCAGCTTCTTCTCGCCCTCGGAGAGCGTCGTGCGGCGCGTCAGCAGCTCGTCGTTGCGGTTCGGCCGGCGCAGGTAGATCCGCATCTCGTGCCAGGTGCGGTAGTCGAGGACGTCGCCGATGACGGTGCGGTACGACGCCTCCGGGTCATGCGTCCGGGCCTGCTCGACGAGGCCCTTCACCGCCTCCCGGACCTGGTCGTCCTCCTCGGGGGTGCGCAGGTCGGGGTGCTTGCCGAGCAGCTCGAGGGCGGTCGCGGTGTCGGGCTCGAGGTCCGAACGGGGCCGCCACTCGAGGCGCACCCCGATGCCCTGACTGGATGTGACGCCCCGGAGGATCCGGTTCATCCGGCCGACCAGCTCGCGTGCGGCGAACAGCGCGTCGGCCACCTCGCGGGCGATCCGGCCGTGCAGCAGGTTGCGCAGCGCCTGGTCCTGCTGGGCGGACAGCAGGCTCACGGCGCGGCGCCGCTGCGCCGCGACCCGGTGGACCATCTGCGCGAGCACGGCGCGGGTCGGGCCGGTGACGTGCACAGCGAGCGGGGTCCCGTCGACGCCGCGGCGCGACTCGATGTCCCAGCCGGAGGCCAGCCGGTCGCGGGTGGCGCGCAGCGCCTTCTCCAGGGCGTCCTCGGTGACCTGCGCGCGCGGCGCTGGGACCCGCCCGCGGAGGGCCTCCACCAGTTCCCGGGCCCCGTCCACGGTGTCCGGGGTGGCGGGGACCGGGTCCGGCTCGGCCGACCCGTCCTCGCCGGTCGGAGCGAGCGGCGCGTTCGCTGGATCGACACGCCGCTCCGCGGCGGCGAGCAGTCCGGGCACCTCGGCCGCCTCGACCAGCCGCGCCCGCCCCGCCGTCGCGGCCTTCTCCCGCTCGCCGAGCGTCTCGCGGGCCGCCTCCACCCGGAGCTCGGCCTCGCGGACCGCGACGGCCGCGGTCGTCTGCTCCCCGCGGGCGGCCTCGAGCCGGGCCGCGACCTCGCGGAGGTGCTCGTCGAGCTCCCCGACGCGCGCCGCGACCTTGGCCGGCTCCTCCCCCAGCGACGCCTCGACGGTCTCCAGCTCGGTACGCACCGCGGCCGCGTGCCCGGCGGCCGCGCGGTGGTCGGTCACCGCGGATCCGAGCTCGGCGACCTCCCGCTCCCAGCCCGCGACGGCCTCGCGCCACGACCGCACGCTGCGCCGGGCCCGCTCGGCGGCCGACTCGACCGCGGCCAGCGCCCGCTCGGCGTCACCGACCGCCTCGAGCAGCTCCTCGAGCCGGGCCGGGTCGGTCGGCAGCCCCGCGTCGGAGGCCTCCTGCTGCAGGCGGGCCGCGGCCTCGTCGGCCCGACGGCGGGTCTCCGCCGCCGCGGCGGCCCGCTCGACCGCCCGGCCCTGCGCCTGCTCGGCGTAGCGCACCGCCCCCGTGGCCGCGGCGACGGCGTCGTCCACGGCGCGCGTCGGGGGCAGTTCCCGGACCAGGTCACGCAGCCCCTCGGCGTGCTCGTCGAGCGCCGCCGCCACCGCCCGGGCCGTGGTCAGCCGCTCCTGGGCGTCCTCGACCAGCGCGACCAGCTCCGCGAGGCGCCGCTGCCGCGCGTGCGCGCGGGCACCCGCCCCGACGTGCTCGGCCGCCGGCTTGGTGTGCCGCCCGCGCAGCGGTCCGGCGCCGAACGACCCGTCGTCGCGGACCCAGATGCCGGCCGATCCCGGCGCGTCGCCGATCGCCGCCAGCACCCCGGCCACGGTCGTCGCCGGCACCGTGCCGGTGTCCACCGGGACCAGCCACCGCGACGCCCCACCGGCGCCGCCCGGCCCCGGAGTCACGAGCAGCTCCCCGCCCTGCCCGCGCAGGGTCCCGTCGTCGCACACCCGGGCGGCGAGCAGGCCGGACGCCTCGAGCGCGGCCTCGAGGCCGGCCCGGGCGGCGTCGTCGAGGTCCTCGGCGAAGTCGACGACGGAGGCGAGCAGCACGGC
This sequence comes from Actinomycetospora sp., assembly GCF_055612215.1. Taxonomy (NCBI): domain Bacteria; kingdom Bacillati; phylum Actinomycetota; class Actinomycetes; order Pseudonocardiales; family Pseudonocardiaceae; genus Actinomycetospora; species Actinomycetospora sp. The sequence goes on from NZ_JBVPVA010000529.1 coordinate 17,672, forward strand.
GTCGTCGGTGTCGGTGTCGGTGCGCCAGGCCCCGCGCGGCACCGACAGCTCGCCGGCCGCATCGACCCGCGCGTGCTCGGCCCGCAGGGCCTCGACCTCGCGCGTGGCCTCCCCGACCCGGGCCGACGCCCCGCTGCGCGCCGCCGCGAGGGCCCCGGTCGCGTCGTCGGAGACCCGCCGCGCGGCACCGACGAGGGCCTCCGCCCGACGGCGCAGGTCGTCGCCCGACCCGTCGTCGTCGGCCTCGCCCGTCGGCACGGGCAACCAGCCGCCGGCCCCGGCCGGCTCGGCCGCGGGCACGGCGGCGAGGTGGGCGGCGAGGCGCTCACGCCAGGTACCGACGGCGGCGGCGTGCTCGTCGGCCGCGGCGCGGGCCGCGCGCCGCCCGACGTCGGCCTGCTCGGCCGCCTCCTCGGCGCGCTCCCGGGCCTCGTCGGCCTCGGTCCCGGCGCGGTCCGCGGCGGCGGCCTCGCGGTCGGCCGCGGCCGCCTGGTCCCCCAGGTCACGGACGCGGGTCCGGTGCGCGCGGAGGCCGTCGGCCACCCCGACGAGGGCGGCCGGGAGGTCGGCGGTGGGGTCACCGGCGTCGGGGTCGGCCGGGTCGAGCCCCTCGGGGACCTCGACCGTCGTGCCGCCGGCCTCGTCGTGGCGGGGCTCGGTGGCCAGTGCGGGCGGGT
>NZ_JBVPVA010000580.1:0-1716 GCF_055612215.1 Actinomycetospora sp.
CGAATCGGCCGAACGGGGTGCGGACGGCGTCGTAGACGTAGGCGTCGGTCACGGATGCCTCCAGGAATCGGGTCAGCGGAACGGTGATGGACGGGGCGGCGGGCGGCGGGGAGAGTGTCTTCGTACCGGAACGTACGGTCATGAGGAGCGCGGGATGGCGTTGACGTGGACCAAGCAGGACCTACCCCGATGGGACGCCGACAAGCAGCGGGTGTTCGGCGACGCGGAGCTGGCCGCCGTCGGGCTGCAGCGCCCGCCCGACGGCGAACCGGTCGCGGACGAGTGGTGGGCCGTGGCGCGCGACGGCGAGGTGGTCGGCTACGGCTGGCTGGATTCCGAGTGGGGCGACGCCGAGATCGCGTTCGTCGTCGCGCCCGAGGCCCGCGGGGCCGGCATCGGTGGCTATGTGGTCGATCACCTGGCGGCCGAGGCTGCCAGCCGCGGGCTGAGCTACGTCTACAACGTCGTCCCGGACACGCATCCGAACCCGGCCTGGATGACGCGGTGGCTGGGCGAACACGGCTTCCACGCCGGGATCGACGGGATCCTGCGGCGGACCGTGCCGGCCACTTCGCACTGACACCGGCGATCAGGCGGGGTGGGCGAGGAACACCGTCTCGCCCGCGCCCTGCAGCACGACGTCGAAGACGAGCCCGTGCTCGTCGGGCACGGCGACCAGCGTGCGACGGCGGTCGTCGGGAAGTGTCGCGAGCAGCGGGTCCGTGGCCAGCCCGTCGTCCGGCGCCGGCAGGTAGCAACGCGTGAGCAGCCGGTCCAGCAGGCCGCGCGCGAACACCGTGACCGCGATGTGCGGCGCCTCCACCGCGCCGGTGGGCGCGGCCGGGCGCAGCGTCCGGACCGCGTAGTCGCCGGCGCGGTCGGTCGGCACGCGCGCGAAGCCGGTGAAGCTGCGGCCGTCGCGGTGGAACGAGCCGGGTCGCGACGGCAGGCGCCCGTCCGGCCCGGTCTGCCAGAACTCGAGCAGGGCGTCGGGGACCGGCGCGCCGGCACCGTCGCGGACGGTCCCGTGCACGCTGATCGCGCCCGGCGTGCCGGACGGGACCACGTCGGCGCCGCCGTCGAACGGCAGCCCGAAGGCGAAGAACGGGCCGACGGTCTGCGACGGCGTGGGGTCGGCCGGCGAGGCCGCGGGGAAGGACGTCAGCTCGCTCACGCGTCGTCCTCCGGGTCCTCGGGGGTGGCGCCGGGACCGTCGAGGACGATGTCCCACTGGTAGCCCAGCGCCCACTCCGCGACGGTCGTGTCGTGGTCGTAGTTCGCGATCAGCCGCTGCTGCGCCTTCTCGTCGGTGACCGAGGAGAAGATCGGGTCGAGGCCGAACAGCGGATCCCCCGGGAAGTACATCTGGGTGACCATGCGCTGCGTGAACGCCGTCCCGAAGACCGAGAAGTGGATGTGCGCGGGACGCCAGGCGTTGGTGTGGTTGCGCCACGGGTACGCGCCGGGCTTGATCGTGACGAAGCGGTAGCGGCCCTCGTCGTCGGTCAGGCAGCGCCCGCCACCGGTGAAGTTCGGGTCCAGGGGCGCCGGGTGCTGGTCGCCCTCGTGGCGGTAGCGCCCGGAGGCGTTGGCCTGCCAGACCTCGACCAACTGGTTGCGCACCGGGCGTCCGGCCCCGTCGCACACCCGGCCGGTGACGACGATCCGCTCCCCGAGCGGCTCGCCCACGTGCTGGCGGGTGAGGTCGTGGTCGAG
>NZ_JBVPVA010000798.1:0-1927 GCF_055612215.1 Actinomycetospora sp.
TCACGCCAGTTACCGCTCCTTCGCCACGTTCAGTGATCCAGACGGCAACGGGTGGCTGTTGCAAGAGATCACGGAGCGGCTGCCTGGACGAGGGCTCAGCACAGACGTAGCGACTCTGACCGAGCTTCTGAAGGAAACAGAGAATCGCCATGGCCAATATGAGCCGACCGCGCCCAAGCATCATTGGTCGGACTGGTACGCCGCCTACATCGTCGCGCAGCAGGACGGTCTCGAGGCCGACGACCCGGCGGCCCGCGCCGGCCGGTACACCGAGGCGGTGCGGCTGTGAGCAGCGACTACGACGCGATCGTGCTGGGTGGCGGCTCCCCGGGCGAGCACTGCGCCGGGGAGCTCGCCGACGGCGGCCTCCGGGTCGCCCTGGTGGAGCGGGAGCTGGTCGGGGGCGAGTGCTCCTACTGGGCCTGCATCCCGTCGAAGACCCTGCTGCGGCCCGGGGAGGCCGTCCACGGCGCCCGGGAGGCGGCGGCGTCGGCCGGGGTCGACGTCCCGTCGGCCCTGGCCTGGCGGGACTACATGGTCTCCGACCACACCGACACCGGCCAGGAGACCTACCTGGCCGGGAAGGGCATCGACCTGCTCCGCGGCACCGGCCGACTGGCCGGCACAGGAGTGGTCGAGGTCGACGGGGTGCGCCACACGGCCGATCACGTGGTCCTCGCGACCGGATCCGCCCCCATCGTCCCGCCCGTCCCGGGTCTGGCGGAGCTCGAGGGCGTGTGGACCAATCGCGAGGTGACGGCCATGAAGGCGGTCCCGGAGCGGCTGCTCGTACTCGGCGGTGGGCCGGTCGGCGTGGAGATGGCCCAGGCCGTGCAGCGGCTCGGCGGCGAGGTGACCCTGGTCGAGGGCGGCCCCCACCTCGTGTCCCGCGAGCCCGCGGCCCTGGGCGAGGCGCTCGCGCGGGTGCTGCGCCGCGACGGCGTCGAGGTCCTCACGGGCGCGCGGGTCGTGGGCGCGGGACGCGACGGCGCCGACTACGTCCTGACCCTCGCGGACGGCCACGAACGACGCGGCGAGAAGCTGCTCCTCGGCACCGGACGGCGCCCCCGGGTGACCGATCTGGGCCTCGAGACCGTCGGGGTGACGGCCGACGGGCACGGGATCCCGGTCGACGACCGGCTCCGGGTCGCCGACCGGCTGTGGGCGATCGGCGACTGCACCGGCCTGTACCTGCTCACGCACATGGGCAAGTACCAGGGCGAGGTCGTCGCGTCGAACATCCTCGGCGAGCCGCGGTCCGCCGACTACCGGGCGGTGCCGCGTGCGGTGTACACCGACCCGCAGGCCGCGTCCGTCGGCGCGGTGGACGCGCCCTTCCGCGCGACGGCGGCCGTGTCCGGGATCGCCAAGACGGCGACCTACACCCGGGCCTACGCCGACGACCCGGGATTCCTGACGCTGCTCAGCGACGGGCAGGTCCTGACCGGTGCCTACGCGGTCGGCCCCGAGGCCGGTGAGTGGCTCCAGCAGGCCACGCTCGCGATCCGCGCCCAGGTGCCGCTGGACGTCCTGCGCGACACCGTCCAGCCCTTCCCCACGTTCTCCGAGATCTACGTGGGTGCGCTGAAGACCCTCCGCACCACCGTCCTGAGCGAGGCATCGTGAGCACCACCGCCACCCGGCCGTCCACCCGCCCCGACGAGGCGCTGCTCGGTCAGACCGTCGTCGTCCTCGGAGGCAGCTCCGGGATCGGGCTCGAGACCGCGCGACAGGTCCGACGTGCGGGCGGGGACGTGGTGCTCATCGGCCGCGACCCCGACCGCCTGCAGCACGCGGCGACCGAGGTGGCGGCTCGCTCGAGTTCGGCGTTCGACGCCACGGACACCGCCCGGCTCGACGAGTTCTTCGCGGAGCTGCCGGGCCCGGTCGACCACATCCTGCTCACCGCCGGCAGCCCCTACTACGC
>NZ_JBVPVA010000953.1:0-4771 GCF_055612215.1 Actinomycetospora sp.
GCGGGCCGGAACCACGGGCCGAGGGTGAGCTTGCGACGCAGCCCCATCGCCCGCAGCGACGGCGGGTGCAGCTTCCAGGAGATCCGCGCGTCGGCGCCGAACTCGGCCCGCACGCCCGCGGAGAACGCCGGGTCGGTCGCCAGGCGCGCCACCTCGTACTCGTCCTTGTAGGCCATGAGCTTGAACAGGCCCACCGCGACCGCCTCGGCCAGGCGCGGGTCGCCGTCGACGAGCCCCCGGATCACCTCCGCGTAGGAGCGCGCGTACGCGGCGTCCTGGTAGGCGACCAGCTCGGGGACACGGACGCCCACGAGCCGGGCGAGCTCCGACCCCTCGGGCGCACCGATCGACGCGACGATCTCCGCCGCGGCCGCCGCCCCCGCCGTCGTGAGGCCCGGGATACCGTCCGACGCCGGACGGGTCATCGCCGCGACGGTCGCGGCGAACGCCTCCGGGTCCGCGACCGACTGCCGACCGCGACGGAACGCCTGCACGTTGGTCGCCACCGCCGCACCGTTGAGCTCGAACGCGGCCTCGACCGACACCGCCGAGAGCGGCAGCGCGCCGAGCTGGTGGGCGACGCCGAGCAGCAGCGACAGCGCGAACTGGTCGTCGGAGAACAGCGCCTCGGCGAGCGCCCGCGCGTCGAGCACCGCGCCGACGTCGCGGCGGGTGGCGGCGGCGATCCGCCCGAGGACCGCGTCGACGGGCGGGTAGGTGGTGCTCGGGTCGACGACCTGGTCCCCCGTCGGGATCTTCGCGCTGGAGACCACGGCGACCGTGCGCTCGGCCGACGCGGCCGCGAGGTGCGCCGGGTCGGCAGCGACGAGCAGGTCGGCGCCCAGGTAGAGGTCGCACTCGCCCGACGCAGCCCGCCCGGCGACCTCGGCGGCGCCGAACTTGACGTCGGAGACGACCGCGCCGCCCTTCTGCGCGAGGCCGGTCTGGTCGAGCCCACGGGTGGGGCGGCCGTCGATCCGCGCGGCCGCGGCGATCACCTGCGAGATCGTCGTGACCCCGGTGCCGCCGATCCCGGCCAGGCGCACCACGGCGTCGTCGGGGACCGTCCGCACCGGCTCCGGCAGCTCGGCGGCGTCGAGGGCCCCGACGACGGCGGCCTTCGGGGCCGTGCCGGGCTCGACGACGGTGAAGGCGGGGCAGTCGCCGTCGAGACAGGAGTAGTCCTTGTTGCACGACGCCTGGTGGATGCGGGTCTTGCGGCCGAACTCGGTGTCGACGGGGGTGACCGACAGGCAGTTCGAGGTCTGTCCGCAGTCGCCGCAGCCCTCGCAGACCCGCTCGTTGATGACGACGCGGGTGGTCGGGTCGGGCAGCGTGCCCCGCTTGCGCTTGCGCCGCTTCTGGGCGGCGCACTCCTGGTCGTGGATGAGCACGGTGACGCCGGGGGTGTCGGCGAGGACCCGCTGGGCCTCCTCGATGCGCGCGCGGTCCCAGACCACGACGCCCTTCGCCAGCCGGACCCGCCGGTACCGGGACAGGTCCTCCGTCGTGATGATCACCCGCGCGACGCCCTCGTCGAGCAGCACGCGGGTGAGCTGCGGCATCGACAGCGCGCCGACGGCGTCCTGCCCGCCGGTCATCGCCGCGGCCCCGTTGTGGAGCAGCCGGAACGTCATGTGCGCGCCGGCGGCGACGGCGGCGCGGACCGCGAGGCTGCCGGAGTGGTGGAAGGTGCCGTCGCCCATGTTCTGGACCCAGTGGGAGGCCTTCGCGGGGTCGGCGAACGGCTCGGTGCCGAGCCAGTGCGCGCCCTCGCCGCCCATCTGGGTCAGTCCGGTGACGTCCCCGACCTGCGCCTCGGGCATCAGCATCACCATGGTGTGGCAGCCGATGCCCGCGCCGACCAGCGAGCCCTCGGGGGCGGAGGTCGTCGAGGTGTTGTGGGGGCAGCCCGAGCAGTAGAACGGGGTGCGGGAGGCCCCCGCGATCGGGAGGTCGATGCGGGTGCGGGCGCCGCGGCGGCGCTCGTCCCAGGCGACCACGGCCGGGAACGTCGCCCCGCGCTGCGCCAGCAGGCGGCTCGCGACGCCGCGCGCGACGGCGTCCGGGTCGAGGTCGCCGTGCACGGCGAACAGCGGGGTCCCGTCGGGACCGGTCTTGCCGTGGACGGCGGGCGCGCCGGGGCGGCCGTAGAGCCGCTCCTTGATCTGGGTCTCCAGGAACGCGCGCTTCTCCTCGACGACCACGATCTCGTCGAGGCCGTCGGCGAAGCGGTCGACGACGCCGGGCTCGAGCGGCCAGGGCATTCCGACGCGCAGCAGCCGCACCCCGCGGGCGACGAGCTCGGCGTCGGTGAGCCCGAGGGTCGCCAGCGCCTGGCGCAGGTCGAGCCAGCTCTTGCCCGCCGCGACGATCCCGACGCGGGCCGGGCCCCGCCCGACGATCGTGTCGAGCCCGTTGGCGGCCGCGTAGCGGCGGGCGAGGACGAGGCGGGCGCGGTGCAGGTCGCGCTCGAGCGGCGCCAGGCGCGGGCCGAGCAGCTTCGCGTGGGGCGCGTGGTGGAACGGCTTCCCGTCGATCTCCAGGTCCGGCACGACGGGCGTGACCCGGTCCGGAGCGACCGTCGCGGTCCCCGACCCGTCGGCGACCGCGGTGACCATCTTCAGCCCGACCCAGCAGCCCGAGATGCGGGAGAGGTGCACGGCGTGGCGGCCGAGGTCGAGGACGTCCTGCACGTCGGCCGGGTAGAGCACCGGGACGGCCATGTCGGCGAGCGCGGCCTCGGAGGCGCAGGGCACCGACGACGACTTCGCGGCCGGGTCGTCGCCCACGATCGCGAGCGCACCCCCGTGGGTCGAGGTGCCGGCGAGGTTCGCGTGGCGCAGGGCGTCGGTGGCCCGGTCGAGGCCGGGCGCCTTGCCGTACCAGTAGCCGGTGATCCCGTCGGCGACGTCGTCGCGCAGGGCGCCGGTCGCGGGCGCGAGCTGGGTGCCCTGTACGGCCGTGAGGGCGAGCTCCTCGTTCAGTCCGGGGGCGACGACGACGCCGTGCGCGGCGAGCAGGTCGCGGTGGCGGAGCAGCTCGAGGTCGTACCCGGCCAGCGGCGAGCCCTCGTAGCCCGAGACGTAGCCGCCCGTGTGCAGGCCCGCGACGGCGTCCGCCCGACGCTGGTCGAGCGGTAGGCGCACGAGGGCCTGGACGCCGGTGAGCTGCACGCGGCCCTCGGCGTCGGTGTAGCGGTCGCGCAAGGTCATCGGGGTCCGGCGCGGCGCGGGCCGGACGGGCTCGGGACGGGTGCGCGGGATCTCGAGGGTCATGGTGGCGACCTCCGATCTGCGACGTCGACGGGTGCGGGCCGGGATCGTCCGGACCTCACCACCGTTCGGCGTCCGTGCGGGCACTGCTCGGATGGATCCGAAAGCTAGAGAGTTACTCGCCAGTGGTCCATGACGCTGTCACGATGTTGAGCCACTGGTACAACACAGCGCCCGACGCGTCGGTCGGAGTGGTCCGTTGGACCAGGCCGCGTCGCGGCGTGACCAGGAGGTGTGGCGATGCTCGACGACCTGGACCGGGCGCTGCTGGTGGCGCTGCTCGAACGCCCGCGGGTCGGGCTGCGCGAGCACGCCCGCACGCTCGGGGTCGCGCGGGGCACGGTGCAGGCCCGGTTCGTGCGGCTGCAGGAGGCCGGGGTGATCACCGGCTTCGCCCCGCGGGTGTCCCCCGCGGCGCTCGGCTACGGGGTCCTGGCCTTCGTGACGCTGCACATCGCGCAGGGGCGCCTGGACGCGGTGGCCGAGCAGCTCGCCTCCGTGCCCGAGGTCGTGGAGGCCCACAGCATCACCGGGGACGGGGACCTGTGGTGCCGGGTGGTCGCGCAGTCCAACGCCCACCTCGAGCGCGTCATCCAACAGCTGCTGGCCTCGTCCGGGGTGGAGCGCACGCAGTCGGAGATCTCGCTGACCGAACGGGTGCCGGCGCGCGTGCTGCCCCTGGTGCGGGCGCTCCCCCGCGGGGGCGGCCGCCGTCGGGAGGAGTCCTGAGCCGCGGGCCGACCACCCACCCGGGTGCCGCGGCGGACTCAGGCCGGGAGGTCCAGGACCGGCTCGTCGTCGGGGCGGGCCCCGGGCCCGACCCGTCCCCGGCCGAGACGCCGCGCCGGCGACCCGGGCGGCGGGCCGATCCGCAGCGGGGCGGTGACCGCGGCGGTCCGGACCGCCGACGTCGGGTCCGACGGCTCGGGCAGCACCCGCACCGGGGGCAGGACGCCGGCGGGGACCGGCGCCGGCAGCCGGCGCCGGACGTCGGCCCGCACGGCCGGCAGGACGAGGTCGTCGCGCGCGAGGACGTCCGCGAGGTCGTCGCGGTCGATCCCGAGATCGGTGAGCAGCCGGGCGGAGCGGCCCGCGTCGAGCAGCGCGAGGGCCAGGTCGGCGACCCCGGCGGGACGGTCGAGGGCGGCCGCGCGACGCCTCGCCCGGCCCATCGCGGCGGCGGCGACCTCGGTGGGCGCGGGCGTCCCGTCCGGGGCCACGAGCGGCTCGGCCACGGCCGCGTCGGCGCAGGCGGCGGCCACGACGGCCACCCCCGCACGGCGCAGACCGAAGGCCCGCCCGACCTCACCGCCGGCGCGGACCACCGCGAGCAGCAGGTGCTCGGTGCCGACCCGCCCGTGCCCGAGCACCTCGGCCTCGCGGCGGGCGACGTCGACGAGGTCGTCGAGATCGCCGCCCGCCGCGGACCGGGCGTCGGGACCGGGAGCGCCGAGCCGGGGAGCGCCGAGGTGGGGAGCCTCGGGCCGGGGAGCGTC
>NZ_JBVPVA010001136.1:0-8237 GCF_055612215.1 Actinomycetospora sp.
GCACGACATGATCACCGTCCTCGGAGCCGTCGTCGTCCTCGCCGTCCTCGCGGTCGCGCGCTACGGCGCCGACAGCCGCTTCGACAGCGGCCCCGATCCGCGGGATCCCGCCCGGCCCCGGGGCCCGCAGTACGCGCACACCCCGGCCGCCGACCTCGCGCTGCTGGCCGCCCTCGGGCGCCGCATCGCCGCACACGGCCGCGCCTGGGCGATCTACGACCGCGCGCTCCGTCCGTGGGAGCGGGTCTGAGCCGCGGGGCGACCGAGTGGACCCCCGGGGCGGCACCCGCAGCCGTGGGAGTCCACTCGGCCGGCACGGCGCTACCCGGTTTCACGACGACCGCCGCAGAACCGGGTCCCGGCGACCCGGTTCTGCGGCGAGCGTGGTGAGCGTGGTGAGCGTGGTGAGCGCCGGCGTGGAGCCGAAGTCCGCTCAGATGTCGGCGGCGGCCGCACGGTCGAGCAGCCACAGCGTGCGCTCGGTCCCGGCCAGGCCGGCGAGCGGGATCTCGACCTCGTCCGCGCCGTGCGCCGCCCGGCCCAGTGCCTCCGCCTTGCCGGAGCCGGCCGCCACCAGCCAGACCTCGCGCGCGGCCCGGGACGCGGCGAGGGTGAGCGAGATGCGCGTCGGCGGGGGCTTCGGGCAGTCCCGGACCGCGACGACGCCGGGTGCGGTCGCGTGGACGGCGGGGGAGTCGGGGAAGACCGAGAGGGTGTGGCCCTCCGGCCCGCAGCCGGCCAGCAGCACGTCGAACGCCGGGATGCCGGGCGCCCCGGCCGCCTCGCCGAGCCGGGCGGAGGCCTCGGTCAGCTCCTGCGCGTAGGCCTCGGCCCCCTGGTCGGGATCGGCGGTGTCGGTCAGCTCGACCTCGCCCGCGTCCAGCGCCGCGTGCCCGGGCGTCGACGACGCCATCGGGTGCACCCGCGCCGGGTCGAGGGGCACCGCGTCGAGCAGCGCCTCGCGGGCCTGCGCGTCGTTGCGCTCGGGGTCGCCGGCCGGCACGAAGCGCTCGTCGCCCCAGAAGACCTCGAGGCGCGACCAGTCGACCGAGTCGCGGTCGGGCGAGGCGGCGACGGCGCGCAGCATTGCGATGCCGATGCCGCCCCCGGTCAGGACGACCGAGGCGAGCCCGCGTGCGCTCTGCGCCCCGGCGAGGGCCGCCAGGAGCCGCGCCGCCCCGTCGTCGGCCACCGCCTGCTCGTCGTCGTGGACGACGACCTCACGCCCCGCCACCGTGCGGGTCTCGGCACTCATGTCTTCGCCTTCGCACGCGAGGACCGCCGACCCCCGGTGGACGGCACGTTCTCGAGCGCCTCGCGGAAGATCTCGTCCGGGTCGAGGCGGCGCAGCTCCTCGGCCAGGCACTCCCGCACCGTGCGACGCGCCAGCGCCACCCGACGGGTGGGCTGACCAGGCTGCGAGAGGCGGGCGGTCTTGCTGTCGATCCGGCGGAGCTCCACCGGCCCGGACGGCCGCTCGAGGCGGACCGCACCGATGCCGCCGCCCGGCACCGCGGCGACGCTCGTCTCCGCCGGCGCCCCGAGCCGGGACGACAGCCACCCGGCCAGCAGGTCCGCGGAGGCGGAGTCCGCCTCGCCCGACACCTCGATGCGGGTGACGTCCTCGTGCGGCGGCTCGTCGAGGGCCGCGGCGAGCAGACCGCGCCAGGAGGTGATGCGGGTCCACGCGAGGTCGGTGTCGCCCGGGTGGTAGCGCCCGGCCAGCTTCGCGAGGGTCTTCGACGGGGAGCGCGTGGTCGAGACGTCCGTGATCCGCCGGGCCGCGACCGACCCGACCGGGTCCTGCCCCGGGGCGGCCGGGGGGTCGCCGGGCCACCACGCGACGATCGGGGCGTCGGGGAGCAGCAGCGGGACGATGATGCTGCCGCCCTGGTCCGCGAGCGGGCCGTACATGCGCAGCACGATCACCTCGCTCGCGCCCGCGTCACCGCCGATGCGGATCTGGGCGTCGAGCCGTGAGGCCGCCCGCCGGATTCCCCGGGCCAGCACCAGCACGCGGCACGGGTGCTCGCGGGAGGCGTCGTTGGCAGCCTGGATGGCGCTCTCGGCCCCGGGCCCGTCCTCGGTGGAGATGACGAGGGTGAGCACCCGGCCCAGGGCCACGGCACCCGCGCTCTCGCGCAGCTCCACCATCTTGCGGTTGACCGCCGAGGTGTCGGTCGACGGCAGGTCGACGATCACTGGTCCCCCTTCATAGCCATGATGCGGTCAGGGCCTGCGCCAGACGCGGCCGGTGCGCGAGAGGAGCTCGTCGGCCGAGCGCGGGCCCCAGGTGCCCGCGGGGTAGGCGTCGGGAGTGCCCTCGCGGTGCCACTTCTCGATGACCGGGTCGAGGATCCGCCAGGACAGCTCGACCTCGGTGTTGGTGGGGAAGAGCGACGGCTCGCCCAGCAGGACGTCGAGCAGCAGGCGCTCGTAGGCCTCGGGGGAGGCCTCGGTGAACGCCGTGCCGTACCCGAAGTCCATCGTGACGTCGCGGACCTCCATGCCCGAGCCCGGGACCTTGGACCCGAACCGCAGCGTGACGCCCTCGTCGGGCTGCACCCGCACGACCAGCGCGTTCTGCCCGAGCTCCTCGGTCATCGTCTGGTCGAACGGCAGGTGCGGGGCGCGCTTGAACACGATGGCGATCTCGGTGACGCGCCGACCCAGCCGCTTGCCGGTGCGCAGGTAGAACGGCACCCCGGCCCAGCGGCGGGTGTTCACCTCGCAGGTGATCGCGGCGTAGGTCTCGGTCACCGAGTCGCTCGGGAACCCCTCCTCCTGCTGCAGGCCCTTCACCTCGGTCGAGCCCTGCCACCCGGCGGTGTACTGCCCGCGCGCGGTGGTCTCGTCCAGCGGCTCCTCGAGCTTCGTCGCGGAGAGGACCTTGATCTTCTCCTCGCGCAGGTCGTGCGGGGAGAACGACAGCGGCTCCTCCATCGCGCACAGGGCGAGCAGCTGGAGCAGGTGGTTCTGGATGACGTCCCGGGCGGCGCCGATCCCGTCGTAGTAGCCGGCGCGGCCACCCACCCCGATGTCCTCGGCCATCGTGATCTGCACGTGGTCGACGTGGTGGGCGTTCCAGATCGGCTCGAACAGCTCGTTGGCGAAGCGCAGCGCGAGCAGGTTCTGCACCGTCTCCTTGCCGAGGTAGTGGTCGATGCGGAACACCGACTCCTCGGGGAAGACGTCGTTGACGATCTCGTTGAGCTCCTGCGCCGAGGCGAGGTCGTGCCCGAAGGGCTTCTCGATGACGACGCGGCGCCAGGCGTCGTCGGTGGAGTCGGCCAGCCCGGAGCGGGAGAGCTGCTTGCACACCGTCGGGAACGCGTCGGGCGGGATCGAGAGGTAGAACGCGTGGTTGCCGTTGGTGCCGCGCTCGGTGTCCAGTTCGGCCACGGTCGCCGCGAGCCGGTCGAACGCGTCGTCGTCGTCGAAGGTGCCCTGGACGAAGCGCAGGCCCTCCGCGAGCCGGTCCCACACCTCGGAGCGGAACGGCGTGCGGGCGTGCTCGCGCACCGCGTCGTGCACGACGTCGGCGAAGTCCTCGTCCGCCCAGTCGCGCCGCGCGAACCCGACCAGCGCGAAACCGGGCGGCAGCAGGCCCCGGTTCGCGAGGTCGTAGATGGCCGGCATCAACTTCTTGCGCGCGAGGTCGCCGGTCACCCCGAAGAGCACGAGCCCGCTCGGGCCCGCGATCCGCGGGAGCCGCTTGTCCCGCGGGTCGCGCAGGGGGTTGTCCCAGTGCTGCATCGGGGAGCCGCCACGGCTCAACGCGACACCTCCGCGTCTCTCCCCGTCGCTCCGCTCGCCCCGGCGACGGCGTTCGCGAGCGCCACCAGCCCGGCCGCCCGGTCGGCGAGGTGCACCCGCAGCACCGGGCGTCCGTGGTCGGCGAGGACCTTGGCGTCGCCGGCCGCCTGGGCGTGCTGGAGCTGCCCGAACGTGAAGGGCTGGTCGGGGATCGCCAGGTCGTCGGCCACCGAGCCCGTGATCTGCAGGAACACGCCGTTCTGGTGCCCGCCCTTGTGGTACTGCCCGGTGGAGTGCAGGAAGCGCGGGCCCCAGCCGAAGGTCGTCTGCAGGCCCGTCCGCGCCGCGATCTCGGCGCGCAGCACGCTCGCCGACGCGTCGTCGAGCCGGTCGAGGTAAGCCTGGACCGCGACGTAGCCGTGGTCGGGCGCCGCGTCCACCAGGGCCTGGAGCGCCTCGGTGAGCGTGCCGGGGGAGCCGAGCCAGGGGCCCCCGCGGACCTCCACCGGGCCGTCGACGAGCACGGGCGCCTCGTCCTGGGCCGGCCCGGAGCCGGAGCCCGCCGCGTCGAGCAGGTCGCGGGTGGCCTGCTTGGCGGACTCGACGTCGGGCTGGTCGAACGGGTTGATCCCGATCAGCCGGCCCGCGAGCGCGACCGCGGTCTCCCAGAGCAGGAACTGGCCGCCGAGGGTGCCCTCGGCCGCGATCTGGGCGTTCCCGGTCGCGGGTCCGATGGTGACGACGGTGGCGTCGCTCCCGTGGTCGGCGAACCCGGGCGCGTCGGGGGACTCGACGACGACCGGCAGGAGGCCGACGCCCTGCTTGCCGGTCGACTCGGCGATGAGCTGCTCCGCCCAGTCGCCGAAGCCGATCAGCCCGGAGCCGGAATCGGCGAGGACCACCTTCTCCGCGCCCGCGTTGTGCGCGGCGGCGAGGGCGGCGCCGAGCAGGATCGCGGGGTTGTCGGCGCTGTCGGCCTGCAGGGCCGGGGCCGCGGCGGCCGCCTCGTCGAGGAGCTGACCGACGTCGACCCCGGCGAGCGCGGAGGGGACCAGCCCGAACGCGGTGAGCGCCGAGTAGCGCCCGCCGACCTCGGGGTCGGCCTCAACGGTGGTGCGGTACCCCTGCTCGGTGGCGAGTTGCGCGAGCTTCGTCCCCGGGTCGGTGACGACGACCATCCGGCTCGCCGCGTCGATCCCGTTGGCGGCGAAGACCTCCGCGAAGGTGCGGCGCTGGCTGTCGGTCTCGACGGTGCCGCCGGACTTCGAGCTCACGACGAGCACGGTGCGCGAGAGGTCGCCCGCGAGGGCGTCGGAGACCTGGCCGGGGTCGGTGGTGTCGAGCACCGTGATCGGGTGCGCGCCGCCGACCGCCGAGCCGGAGCGGGTGTGGCAGATGACCTCGGGCGCGAGCGACGAGCCGCCCATCCCGGCGAGGACGACGCGGTCGACGCCCTCGGCGTGCAGGTCACCGCGGAGCGCGGTCAGACGGTCCACCAGCGGGCGCGAGGTCTCGTGCAGCGAGACCCAGCTCAGCCGCTTGGCGGCCTCGCTCTGCGCGTCCGGACCCCACAGCGTGGGGTCCTTGCGCCCCAGGGCGGAGGCGACGCCGTCGCCGACGAGCTTCTCGACGAGCGCCGAGGCCGCGTCGGCGAGCTGGGGGTCGACCAGCGAGACCGAGACCCCGCTCTCGGCGGCGCTCACGACTGCTCCGGGCTGCGGCGGGTCAGCTGCTCGGACACCGTCTCGAGGAGCTCGTTCCAGGCCTTCTCGAACTTGTCGACGCCCTCGTCCTCGATCACCTGGAGGACGTCGTCCATGTCGACGCCGACCTCGGTGAGAGCGGCGAAGACCTCGGCGGCCGCGCCCGCCGTCCCCGACACCGCGTCCCCGTGCAGCTCGCCGTGGTCGGCGAACGCGTCGAGGGTGGCCTCGGGCATGGTGTTGACGGTGTTCGGGGCGACCAGCTCGGTCACGTACAGCGTGTCCGGGTAGGCCTTGTTCTTGACGCCGGTCGAGGCCCACAGCGGGCGCTGCGACTTCGCGCCGGCACCCTGCAGGGTGGCCCAGCGCTCGGTGCCGAAGACGTCGAGGTAGGCCTGGTACGCCAGGCGCGCGTTGGCGATGGCGGCGGTCCCGCGCAGCGCGAGGGCCGCGTCGGTGCCGATCTTCTCCAGGCGCTTGTCGACCTCGGTGTCCACGCGCGAGACGAAGAAGGAGGCGACCGAGGCCATCGAGGAGAGGTCGTGGCCGTTGGCCTTGGCCTGCTCCATGCCGGCGAGGAAGGCGTCCATCACGGCGCGGTAGCGGTCGACGGAGAAGATCAGCGTGACGTTGACGCTGATGCCCTCGGCGAGCGTGCGCGTGATCGCCGGGATGCCCTCGGGCGTCGCCGGGATCTTGATCATCAGGTTGGGCCGGTCGACCGTCTTCCACAGGTCGACGGCCTCGTCGACCGTGGCGTCGGTCTTGTGGGCGTTGCGGGGGTCCACCTCGAGCGAGACCCGCCCGTCGGTGCCGCCGGTCTCGGTGAACACCCCCCGGAAGATGTCGCAGGCGTGGCGGACGTCGTCGGTGGTGATCTCGCGGACCGCGTCGTCGACCGAGGCGCCCCGCCGGGCGAGGTCGTCGAGCTGCTCGGCGTAGTGGTCCGCGTCGGACAGCGCCGCCTGGAAGATCGAGGGGTTCGACGTGACCCCGACGACGTGCTTCTGCTCGATGAGCGTCTTCAGGTTGCCGCTCATGATGCGCTGGCGGGAGAGGTCGTCGAGCCAGATGGATACGCCGGCCGAGGAGAGGTCGGCCAGGGGGGTGGGGCTCATGGTGTCCTCCGGATGGACTGTTGTGTCCGGACGTCGGGGTGGCCGGGGTCGACCTGGTCGGTCAGGACGTCACACGTGCCAGTGTGCGGCGCGCGGCGTCGACGACGGCCTCGGCGGTGAAACCGAACTTCTCGAACAGGGTCTTGTAGTCGGCGCTCGCCCCGAAGTGCTCGATGGAGACGGGCTCACCGACGGTGCCGATGTGGCGGAACCAGGGCTGGGCCACCCCGGCCTCCACCGAGACACGCGCGGTGACCGACGAGGGCAGCACGCTCTCGCGGTAGTCCTCGTCCTGGTTCTCGAACCAGTCGAGGCAGGGCATCGAGACCACGCGGGTGGGGACGCCGTCGTCCTCGAGGGTCTTCCGGGCCTCGACGGCGAGCTGCACCTCCGAGCCGGTGGCCATGATGATCACCTGCGGGGAGCCGTCGCTCGCGTCGGCCAGGACGTAACCACCCTTGGCGACGCCCTCGGCCGACGTGCCCTCCAGGACCGGGAGGTTCTGGCGGGTCAGCGCGAGACCGGCGGGCCCGGTCGGGTTCTCGAGGACCGCCCGGAACGCGTGCGCGGTCTCGTTCGGGTCGGCCGGGCGGAGCACCGACATCCGCGGGACCGCGCGCAGGCTCGCCAGCTGCTCGATCGGCTGGTGGGTCGGGCCGTCCTCGCCGAGGCCGATCGAGTCGTGCGTCCAGACGTAGATCGTGTTCAGGTTCATCAGCGCCGCCAGGCGGACCGGGGGCCGCATGTAGTCGGAGAAGATGAGGAAGGTGCCGCCGAAGACGCGGGTGCCGCCGTGCAGCACGATCCCGTTCAGGATCGAGCCCATCGCGTGCTCGCGGACCCCGAAGTGCAGGACGCGGCCGTAGGGGCTCATCTGCCCCCACATCTCGGTCTTCACGGTGGAGGGCCCGAACGAGGGCGAGTCCGGGATCGTCGTGTTGTTGCTCTCGGCGAGGTCCGCCGAGCCGCCCCAGAGCTCGGGCAGTTCCGGCCCGACGGCGCCGAGGATCTTCTGCAGTGCCTTGCGGGTGGCGAGCGGGTCGTCGTCGGTGCTCCACGTCGGCAGCGAGTCGGCCCAGCCCGCGGGCAGCTCGCGCTTGGCCATGCGGTCGAAGAGCTCCCGACGCTCCGGGTTCGCCTCCGCCCAGTCGTCGAACCGCTTCGTCCAGGCCTCGTGGGCCTCGCGTCCGCGGTCCTTGACCTCGCGGGCGTGGGCGAGGACCTCGTCCTCGATCTGGAAGGACTTGTCGGGGTCGAAGCCGAGGATCTTCTTGACGGCCGCGACCTCGTCGGCGCCCAGCGCCGCGCCGTGCGCGCCGCCGGTGTTCAGCTTGTCCGGCGCCGGATAGCCGATGACGGTGCGCAGCGCGATGAAGCTGGGTCGGTCGGTGACGGCCTTGGCGTTGTCGATCGCCTCGCGGATCCCCACGACGTTCTCGCCGCCCCGGACCACCTGGGTGTGCCACCCGTAGGCCTCGTAGCGCCCGACGACGTCCTCGGAGAGCGCCACCGTGGTGTCGTCCTCGATCGAGATGTGGTTGTCGTCGTAGAAGACGACGAGGTTGCCGAGCTGCTGGCGGCCGGCGATCGAGCTCGCCTCGGCCGTCACGCCCTCCTCGATGTCGCCGTCGGAGGCGATGACGTAGATGAAGTGGTCGAA
>NZ_JBVPVA010001147.1:0-15747 GCF_055612215.1 Actinomycetospora sp.
GCGCGTCGGTGATCTCGCCGAACCGGGTCGGGTCGACGAGCTCGGCGAGCACGGCGGCCCCGGTGCTCGACGCGCCGCCGGGCAGCCACCACCCGGCCTGCGGGTCTCGGTGGCAGTACACGGTGCCGGTGGGGTCGTGCAGGAGCTCGGCGGAGACCCCCTTGAGGACGAGCGTCGTGCCCAGCACCGCGTTCCAGTGGCCCGGGCGGACGGCGCCCGCCCCGAACTGCGCCGCGCAGCCGTCGGTCAGCCCCGCCAGCACCGGGGTCCCGCGGGGGAGCCCGGTCGCGGTCGCCACGGCCTCCCCGACGCCGCCGAGCTCCCGTCCCGGCGCGACGACGGCGGGCAGCGCGGCGGGGTCGACGCCGAGCGCGGCGAGCACGTCACCGGGCCAGCGGTCGCCCAGCAGGTCGTAGCCGGTCTTGAGCGCGGTGCTGGTGTCGGTGGGCACGTCGTGGCCCACCAGGTGGGCGGTGACGACGTCGGTCTGGTGGCGGAGGTGGGCGCCGGGGTGCTCCTCGAGCAGCGCGAGCGCGGTGGGCAGCGCCCAGGTGGCGCCCACCTGGTAGCCGAGCCGGTCCCACAGCGCGGCGCCGGCCGCCCGGACCCGCTCGACGTGGGCGGCTCCCCGCGCGTCGTCGTACATGACGCCCGGTGTCAGCGGCGTCCCGTCGGACCTGGTGAGCACGACGGTGCCCGACGTCGCGTCGACCGCGACCCCGCCGATCGCGGCGGGGTCGACCCCGGCCACCACCTCGGCGAGGACGGCGTCCACCGCCCGCGTCCAGTCGCCCGGGTCCTGCTCGTGGCGCGCGGACCCGTCGGGGCCCTCCGCCCGCCGGCTCCGCAGCGGGCGGGTGGCCGCCGCCCCCACCGTGCCGTCGTCGGCGACGGCCAGGGCCCGCACGCTCTGCGTGCCGAGGTCGACCCCGATCCAGGTGCGCGGGCCCACGGGTCAGGCGGCGGCGGTGCGGTCGGTGTCCGCCCGGGCGGCGGCGTTCTGGCGGGCCACCCCGGGGTCGATGTCGGAGCGGATGATCAGGGAGACCCCCGCGACGATGAGGTACATGACGCAGTAGGCGATCACCACGCCGCCGCCGCCGAAGACCGGGTAGAACGCCGTCACCGTCAGCGGCCCGAGCAGGGCGGCGCCCCCGGCACCGG
Source organism: Actinomycetospora sp. (assembly GCF_055612215.1). Taxonomy (NCBI): domain Bacteria; kingdom Bacillati; phylum Actinomycetota; class Actinomycetes; order Pseudonocardiales; family Pseudonocardiaceae; genus Actinomycetospora; species Actinomycetospora sp. Next base: position 1,165 of record NZ_JBVPVA010001147.1, read on the forward strand.
TGTTGAGGATGGCCAGCGCCGCGCCCTTGTCCTTGACCGCGACCATCGAGGGCATCAGCGCGGAGAGCGGCACGAACCCGGCCAGTACGATCCCGTAGATCGCGCCGAGGATCGCCGTGACGAGGAAGCTCTGCGAGGCGATCGCCACGAAGTACCAGAGCGGGACGGCGACGGCGCACCCGAGGCAGCCGAAGAACGTCACCGTGCGCCGCCAGCCGAAGTGGTCGCCGAACACCCCGAAGAACAGGTTGGCGCCGATGTTCGCCGCGTAGGTCACGGTCGCCAGCACCGCGACCTGCGCGGTCGTCAGGAACCCGCCGCCGGGGGTCTCGGGACCGAAGACGAAGGGGAACATCGCGAAGAAGCCGTACTGCGGCGCGGTGTTGACGAGGCGGACGAAGAACCCGGCGATGGTGCGCTTGTCGCGCCAGAGGATGTCGATGCCCTCGGTGAGCCGGGCGAGGCTGCGCGGCCGGGCCACGGTCTCGTCGGCGATCGGCGCCAGGCCCTGGGGCTCGGTGACCGCGAAGCAGCCGATGAGGGCGCCGACGGCGACCACGATCAGCGACAGCACGAGCGTGCCGTACTCGCTGATGCCCAGCGGGCCCACGCAGATCGCAGCGAACGCCGCACCGAGGGTCGGCAGCCCGCCGGTGAAGGCGAACCAGAACCACCCGGCGGCCGAGCCGCGCATCTGCGGCCGCGCGATCGTCTGGATCCAGACGAGGAACGCGAACGCGAACAGCGGGTAGGCCAGGCCGCGGACGGCGTAGACGGTGATGATCAGCGGTGCGTTCTGGGCCGGGATCGCCACGAACAGGAAGAGGATCTCGAAGACGACCCAGATGGCGGCGCCGAGCCACATCACCCGTCGCGGTCCCCAGATCGCGGACAGCGTCCCCGAGAACCACGACGCGATCAGCGCGGCGACGCCGTAGAGCGTCACGGTGGCGAACGAGGCCTGCGCGCCGTCGAGCCCGCCACCGTTCGGCTCCGCGAGGAAGGCGGACAGGAAGCTGGTCTCGACGCCGTCGCCGATCATGAAGATCAGCACCCCGACGAAGCCCCAGCGCAGGGGGTACGGGATCCCCCAGCGCTCGATGCCCGACCGGGTCTCGGCCGCGCCGCCCACCGGCGGCCCGGACCCCGGTGCGCCCGGGGCAGCACTACGGCTCGCGTCGTTCTCGCTCACGGGGATCGCCTCCACGTCGGTGTGTGCGCCCCCACATGTAACAAGCCGAGTGTTAACTTCACAACCCTCAGCGCGAACTCAGCGTGCCGCGACGGTCACGGAGACGTGCTCCCGCATCTCGGCCAGGAGCTCGTCGCCGATGCCGTCGTCGACCACCAGCTCGTCGAACGCGTCCAGGGGCCGGAGCTGGTGCAGCGCCCGCCGGGGTGCCTTGCTCGAGTCCATGAGCAGCACCGTGCGCGCGGCCGCGTCGAGCATGGCCCGCTTGACCAGCACGATGTCCTGCTCCTGGTGGTAGGTCATCGAGCCCGTCATCGACGAGGTGGAGACGAAGGCGGCGTCGACGGACATCCGGGCGATCGACTCCGTGCAGCCGATCCCGCCGAACGAGTCGTGGGTGCGCGAGTAGTCGCCCCCGAGGGCGATCAGGCGCACCTCGGGCAGCTCCTTGAGGAGCTGCATCGCGGGGAGGTAGTTCGTCACCACGGTGAGCGGACCCACGCTCGAGATGCGTTCGAGCAGCGTCAACGCCGTCGTGGAGTCGTCGACCATGATCGACGACCCGGGCTCGACGCGCGCGAGCGCGGCGCCGGCGATCGCGGCCTTCTCGGCGCGGTGCGTGGTGCGCCGGTACTCGGAGTGGGACTCGAACACCGATGTCGGCTGGGCCGAGACGCCCCCGTGGAACTTGCGCACCAGGCCGCGGCGCACCAGCTCGTCGACGTCGCGGTGCACGGTCATCAAGCTGACGCCGGCGAGGTCCGCGAGCTCCGCGGCGCTCGCCTGGCCGGCGGCGAGGACGTGCTCGACGATCCGCTGCTGGCGGGCCGTGCGGGCGTGCATCACGGGGGTCGACTGCCGGTCGTCGCTCACGCCGACCAGCATCCCTCAGCGGTCCACCGGACCGGGATCACGATCTCCTCTTCAGTCGATCACATCTCGGGTGTTAATTTCCCATCGCCGATGGGAGGAGTTCGACGATGACTGCTCATCCACCCGCCCCTGCCGCCGTGGTCTTCGACCTCGACGGGGTCCTGCTCGAGAGCGAGCACCTGTGGGAGGAGTTCTGGACCCGCTACGCGGCCCGCTTCTCCGTCACCTGGACCGCGGCGGACACCGGCCACGTCCAGGGCATGAGCGCCCAGGAGTGGTCGGCGTACCTGGCCGACCGCGTCGGCAACGTCGAGGACCCGGCCAGCGCCGAGCGTGCGGTCGTCGACGACATGATCGGTGCCCTGGAGGCGGGGCGGATGGAGCCCTACGACGGCGCGGTGACGATGGTCCGCGAGGTCGCCGCGCGGGTGCCGGTCGGTCTCGCGACCTCGGCCACGCGCCGCCTCATCGACGCGGTGATGGAGCGCCACGACCTCGCCTCGTCCTTCCGGGCGACGGTCTCCAGCGCCGAGGTCCCCCGGGGCAAGCCGAGCCCGGACGTCTACCTCGAGGCGGCCCGGCGGCTGGGCGTCGAGGGGTCGGACTGCATCGGCGTCGAGGACTCGAGCAACGGCATCCGCGCCGCCCACGCGGCGGGCATGACCGTCGTCGCCATCCCCAATCCGACGTACCCGCCGAAGCCGGACGCGATGGAGCTCGCGTCCCGGGTCGCCGACGGTGTCCCCGCGGCCCACCGGGAGATCCTCGCGCTGCTCGACGGCGTGCGGACCGGGGCCGGCCGATGACCGCCCCGGCCCGGACCCTCACCGACCCCGCCACCTTCAAGGCGCGCTGGGTCGACGGCCTCGTCGCCGCGTACTCCCGCACCGTGCGCCGCGCCCCGGACGCCTTCGGGGTGCTCTCGCGGGCCGCGCCGCGCGACGGCAAGGTCGCCGTCGTCATCGGCGGCGGGTGCGGGCACTACCCGGCCTTCGCCGGCGTGGTCGGCCCCGGGCTGGCCGACGCCGCCGTCATCGGCGACGTGTTCACCAGCCCGTCCGCGGAGCAGGCGTACCGGACCGCCAAGGCCGTGGACGGCGGGGCGGGGGTGCTGTTCAGCTACGGCAACTACGCCGGCGACGTCATGCACTTCGGCCTGGCCGCCCGCCGGCTCGCCGCCGAGGGCATCGAGTCACGGACCGTGCTGGTCACCGACGACGTCGCGAGCGGCCCGGACGACCGGCGGGAGACCCGCCGCGGCGTGGCCGGCGACTTCTTCGTGTTCAAGGTGCTCGGCGCGGCGGCCGAGCGCGGCGACGACCTCGCCACCGTGGCGGCCGTGGGCGAGCACGCCAACGACATGACCCGCACCTTCGGCGTGGCCTTCGACGGTTGCACGCTGCCCGGGCAGCGCGAGCCGCTGTTCACCGTCGAGCCCGGCACGATGGAGCTCGGCCTGGGCATCCACGGCGAGCCCGGGATGCGCACGGTGGACTCGGTGGACGCCCACGAGCTCGCCGACCTGCTCGTCGACCAGCTGCTCGACCAGCTCCCCGACGGCGGCGACGGCCGCGTCGCGGTCCTGCTCAACGGGCTCGGGAGCACTCCGTACGAGGACCTCTTCGTCACCTACGGGCGCGTGCACGAGCGCCTGCTCGCGGCCGGCCTGCGCCCGCACCGCCCCGAGGTCGGCGAGTTCGTCACCTCGATGGACATGGCCGGGCTCTCGCTCACCCTGATGCCGCTCGACGACGAGCTCGCCGAGCTCTACGACGCCCCCTGCGAGACCCCGGGCTTCCGCCTCGGGGCGGGCTGGTCGCTGGCCGGCGACGGTCCGGCGCCCGACGACGTCCCGGAGGCCGAGCGGCGCACGCCGTCGGTCGCACCGCCGCTCTCCGAGACCGACCCCGGCGCCGGGGGCGTGGCGGCCGCCGCGCTGACCGCCGCGCTCGAGGCCGTCACCGAGCACGAGGACGAGCTCGGGCGCCTCGACGCGGTCGCCGCCGACGGCGACCACGGGCAGGGCATCGTCCGGGGGATGCGCGGCGCGGTGGCCGCGGCACGGACCAGCGGCGCCTCGGGCGACACCGCCGCGGACGTCGGGACCGCGCTGCTCGCCGCGGGGACCGCCCTGGCCGACGCGGCCGGCGGGGCGTCCGGCGCGCTCTACGGCGTGCTGCTGACCGAGACCGGCGGGCAGCTGGCGGCCCACGGCGACACCGCGGTGACCCTTGCGGCGCTCGCCGACGCCGTGGGCGCCGCGCAGTCCGCGGTCACCGACCTCGGCGGGGCGAAGCCCGGCGACAAGACCATGGTCGACGGGTTGGCCGCCTTCACGGCCGGCCTGCGCGCCGCGGTCGAGCGCGGCGACGCGCTCGCGGCCGGGTTCACCGCCGCGGCCGCCGACGCCCGGCAGGCCGCGGCCGACACCGCCGACCTCGACGCGGTGGTGGGGCGGGCCGCTCGGCTGGGCGGCGAGCGGTCGCGGGGCAGCGCCGACCCCGGCGCGACCTCGCTCGCGTACATGCTCACCGCGGTCGGCGAGGTCCTCGCCGCACGCGCAGAGAAGGAGGCCTGAGGAGTGTCCGGGATGAGGGTGGCCGTAGCGGCCGACAGCGCCGGCCTGGCCCTGAAGGACGTGCTCGCCGAGGCGATGCGGAACGACGACCGGGTCTCCGAGGTGACCGACTTCGGCGTGCCCGACGACGGCGACGACCGCGCGTACCCGCTGCTCGGGCTGGCGGCCGCCCAGGCGGTCGCCGAGGGGCAGGCCGACCGGGCCGTGCTCTGCTGCGGCACCGGGATCGGCATGGCGATCTCGGCGAACAAGGTCGAGGGCGTGCGCGCGACCGTCGCCTACGACGCCTACTCCGTCGAGCGCTCGGTCAAGTCCAACAACTGCCAGGTGCTGTGCCTGGGCGGCCGGGTCATCGGCCCCGAGCTCGCCAAGAAGATCGTCGACGACTGGCTGGGCTACGAGTTCGACCCGGAGTCCCCCAGCGCCGAGAAGATCGCCCACATCACCGCGTTCGAGCAGGACCACCAGCCGCACGGGAGATGAGCACGATGGACTCGCAACGACGCGACGCCCCCGGGACCCGCGTGCTCGCCGCCGGCGACCACTTCGTCGCCCCGTCCCTGTTCGAGACCGCCCTGCGCGACGAGCCCGGCCTGCCCGGGCTCGACGTCGTCCACCTCACCAGCGGCTGGCCCACCGATCCGTTCGGGCCGGTCGGCTCCGGGGACTCGGTGGTGCAGGAGGCGTCGGGCACCGAGAACGAGCTCGTCGAGGCGCTCGACGGGACCACCGTCTGCCTGACCCAGATGGCCCCGCTCACCGCGCGCGTGTTCGACGCCCGGCCGGAGCTGGAGATGGTCGCGGTGTGCCGGGGCGGCCCGGTGAACGTCGACCTCGACGCCGCCGACCGGGCCGGGGTCGCCGTCGCCCAGGCTCCCGGGCGGAACGCCGCGGCCGCCGCGGAGTTCGCGGTGGGCATGGCCCTGGCCGCGCTGCGCCGCATCCCGTTCGCGAACGCCGAGCTGCACGCCGGGCGCTGGCGCGGCGACTTCTACGCCTACGACGAGGCCGGGCTCGAGCTCGACGGGGCCACCGTCGGCCTGGTCGGCTACGGCGCCATCGGGCGCATCGTCGCCCGGGTGCTGCACGCGTTCGGCGCGACGGTGCTCGTCGCCGACCCGTACACCGACGCGGCCACCGCGAACGCCGACGGCGTCCGGCTCGTGGAGCTCGACGAGCTGCTGCGCGCGTCGTCGGTGGTCAGCCTGCACGCGCGGCTCACCGACGAGACCCGCGGCATCATCGGCGCGCGGGAGCTCTACCTGCTGCCCGACGGTGCGGTCCTGGTGAACACCGCGCGCGGCGGGCTGCTCGACCACGCGCCGCTCGCGGACGCCCTGCGCTCCGGGCGCCTCGGCGGGCTCGCGCTCGACGTCTACGACGTGGAGCCCCCGCCCGACGACTGGCCGCTGCGCGACCTCCCCAACGTCGTCGCCACCCCGCACCTGGCCGGGGCCACCCGCCAGACCGCGCACCGGGCCGCGTCGATCGCGGCCGGGGAGGCGGCGCGGTTCCTGCGCGGCGAGGCGCTGCGGCACCCCGCGAACGCCGCGGCCCGCGCGCTGACCGAGGGCGTGCGGTCGTGATCGTCGGGGTCGACGTCGGGACGTCGATGACGAAGGCCGACGCCTACGACGACCACGGCCGCAAGCTGGCCTCGGCCGAGCGGGCGTCGCGGCTCGAGCAGTACCCCGACGGCCGCGTCGAGCAGGACCTCGAGGACGTCCTCGCCTCGGCGGTCGACGTCATCCGCCGGGTCGTCGCCGACGGCGGCGAGCCGGTGCGCGCGCTGGCGCTCACCGGGCAGGGCGACGGGCTCTGGCTGCGCGACGCCGACGGCGCCGCCGTCCGCCCGCCGATCTCCTGGCTCGACGACCGCGCCGCCGACGTCGTGCGCGGCTGGCAGGACGACGGGACCGTCGCCGAGGTCTACCGGCGCACCGGGACCGGGCTGTTCCCCGGCTGCCACGCGCCGCTGTTCGTCGCCCTCGAGCGCGACGAGCCGGAGTCGCTGGAGCGCGCCGCCGTCGCCGGCTACTGCGTGGACGCGCTCGTGCAGCGGCTCACCGGCGAGATCACCGTCGACGCCTCGGACGCCTCGTTGCCGTTCCTCGACGTGGTGTCGCGCCGCTACGACGACGGCGCGCTCGCCGCCTGCGGGCTGGAGCACCGCCGGGGGCTGCTCGCGGAGCCGGCCCCGTCGCACGCGGTGTTCGCCCTCGACCGGAGGGGCGCGGAGCTCACCGGGCTCCCCATCGGCACCCCGGTGACCGGCGGCCCGTTCGACCTGCCGGCCTGCGCGGTCGGGGCCGGGCTCTCCACCCCGGGCGACGGCCTGTTGATCATCGGGACGACCCTGGCCTGCGAGGTGTTCACCGACCGGGTCGACCCGGAGCCGAACCCGGAACCGGCCGGGATGTGGCTGTGCACCCCCGACGAGGGCGTGTGGCTGCGGGCGATGCCGGCCATGGTCGGGACCGCCGGGCTGGACTGGCTGCTGGACTTCCTCGGCGTCGGGATCGACGCCCTCGGCGACCTGCTCGACGGCACGAGTCCGGGCGCCGGCGGGGTGTCCGCGCTGCCGTTCCTCTCGGCGTCGGGGGAGCGGGCGCCGTTCGTCGACACCCGGGCCCGGGGCCAGATCGAGGGCGTCACGCTGGGCACCGGCCGCGGCGACGTGGTCCGCGCGGTGTGCGAGGGCATCGCCTACACCGCCAAGCACTGCTTCGAGCGGGCCGCGTCCTCCGCCGACGGCGAGGGCCGGCTGGTGGCGTGCGGCGGCGGCTCGCGCTCCGGGCCGTGGGCCCAGATCTTCGCCGACGTCCTCGACCGGCCGCTGGTGGTCCCCGACGACCCGGGCCTCGGCACCCGCGGCGCCGCCGTCACCGCCGCCCGCGCCCTCGGCGACGACCTCGACCCCGCCACCTGGGCCGCGCCCTCGCGGATCGTCGAGCCCTCGCCGCACGCCCGCGAGTGCTACGCGGAGGGCTACCTGCGCTACCGCGCCCACGTCGACACCGCCCGCGACTTCTGGGCCCGCCAGGCCCGCGGGTTCGCCCGCGAGGCCTGACACCGACCGCCCCACCCGGAGGTGACCGCATGACCGGCCTGTTCGACCTCACCGACCGCACCGTCCTCGTGACCGGAGCCGGCAGCGGCATCGGGCAGCGTGTGGCCGTGGGCCTCGCCGAGGCCGGTGCCGACGTGTCCTGCGTCGACCTCGCGGCGCAGCGCACGGGGAGCGAGGAGACCGCCGACCGCATCCGCGCGGTGGGCCGGAGGGCGGCGGTGATCGACGCCGACGTCACCGACGCGGACTCCGTCGAGGCGGCCGTGGCGGCCCACGAGAGCGAGCTCGGCGCCCTCGACGGCGCGGTGAACTGCGCCGGGGTCAACCACGGGGCGCACGCCGAGGAGATGGACGTCGCCGACTTCCGTCGGGTGGTGGACGTCAACCTGACCGGGGTCTTCCTGTGCTGCCAGGCCGAGGGCCGCCGGATGCTCGACCGCGGGCGCGGCGCGATCGTCAACATCGCGTCGATGTCGGCCACGATCGCCAACCGCGGCCTCTGGCAGGCGCACTACAACTCGTCCAAGGCCGGCGTGAAGCACCTGACGACGACGCTGGCCCTCGAGTGGGGCACCCGCGGTGTCCGGGTCAACGCGCTGTCCCCGGGCTACATCGAGACCGCGATGATCGCCGGGCCGGAGTGGACGGACAAGAAGGAGGGCTTCGCCCGAGACACCCCCCTGGGACGCATGGGCACCCCGGACGACCTGGTCGGGCCGGTCGTCTTCCTGCTCTCCGACGCCGCGTCCTACGTCACCGGCGCCGACCTGCTCGCCGACGGCGGCTTCACCGGATGGTGAGCAGCGGGGTGGTCGTCCGGCCGGACGATGAACCGCCCACGTCCCGCCCTCGAAACCCCGCTCCGGAGACGGTCCAGGAGGAGGTCGAGATGAGAGAGCAGCACCGGCGTCCGCGCGGGGACGCCCACTGGCGCTGACGCCGCGCCGTCCCGACGGTCGGTGAGCCCGTCAAGAACGCGTAGACGACCCTTGCCCTCGATGGGATGTCGCCGTTCGCTCACGGGATGACGCAGCCTCCGTCCTCCCTGGTCCGCACCGCGGCGCTCGTGGTGCCCGTCGCGACGGCCGCGGGGGCCGGCGCCGCGCACGGGCTCCTGGCGAACACCTCCGCGGCGCTCGTCCTCGTGCTGGTGGTGGTCGCGGCCGGGGTCGTCGGCGACCGCCTCGCCGGGGTGCTCGCCGCGCTCTCGGCCGCGGCGTCGTTCGACTTCTTCCTCACCGAGCCCTACTACCGGTTCGCGATCCTCGGGCGCGAGGACCTCGAGACCGCCGTGCTGCTGCTGGTCATCGGCGTCGCGGTGGCCGAGATCGTCGGGTGGGGTCGCCGGCAGCAGGCCGACGCCGGCCGCCGTCGGGGCTACCTGACCGGGGTCGCCCACGCCGCCCGGCTCGCGGCCGACGGCTCGCCGGCCGACGACCTCGTGGACACGATCACGGCCATGATCAGCGAGGTGCTCGACCTCGACGCCTGCCTCTTCGAGCCGCCGACCGGAGCGCCGTCCGACCCCGACCGTCCGGTCCTCCACCGCGACGGCAGCATCAGCTGGGCCGGGCGCACCGTCGACGTCCGCCGCGAGGGTCTTCCCGGGATGGACGTCATCGAGCTGGCCGCCGGGCGCGGCGGTGGGGCGGGCCGGTTCCTGCTCACCTCCAGCACCCGGGACCGCCGGCCCGACCCCGAACAGCTCCTCGTCGCGGTCACCCTCGCCGAACAGGTCCCGGTGCCCGACCCGGCGCCGCGCCGCGACCATCCCCGGGGTGCCGGTCTCCGGTAGGACGTCCCGGCCTCACCGAGTGGACCCCCACGACGGCCGGGACGGCCACGAGGGTCCGCTCGGCGCCCGAGGAGCCGTCCGGGTCAGAACGCGTCGCCGGTGCGCCAGGCCATCTCCTGCAGGGTGAGCGTGTTGCCGTCGGGGTCGGTGAGCCCGGCGTACCGGACCCCGCCGCCGACGTCCTCGATCTCCCCGACGGCCACGCCGCGCGCCCGCAGGTCCGCCTGGGCCTGCTCGATGTCGGCGACCACCAGATGCAGGGCCCGGATCGAGCCGGGGGCGGCGTCGTACGCGGGCAGGCCCGTGCCCATCCCGATCGAGCACGCCGACCCGGGCGGTGTCAGCTGCACCACCCGCAGCCCGTCCATCGGGCGCACGTCGAGGTCCTCGGTGAACCCGAGCTCCCCGACGTAGAAGGCCTTGGCGCGGTCGACGTCGGTCACGGGGACCGGCACGAGCTCGAGCTTCATCTGGATCACGGCGAACCTCCTGGTGGCGGGTGCGGACGGGGCCGGGACGGCCCTGCCCCGCCTCCGCGTCGAACGGCCTCGGCTGCCTTCGACACCGGCCGGGGAGATCATCCGCGGGCGACGTGGGTGTCCATGGCGGTCGTCATCCCGTCGAGGAACCGGGCGACGACCCGCAGCTCGTCGACGGTGAAGGTGTCGGTCACCTCGTCGCTCAGCCGCCCGAGGGGGCCGAAGAACTCCTCGGCCACCGCGCGGCCGGCGTCGTCGTAGTGCAGGACGACCTTGCGGCGGTCGTGCTCCGCGCGTCGCCGCCGGAGGTGCCCGGCGCGCTCGAGCCGGTCGATGACCCCGGTCGCCGCGCCCGTCGAGATGCCGAGGGCGGTCGCCAGCGCCCCCGCGGTCATCGGGTCCCCGCGGGATTCCGCGTGCATCACGTGCAGCAGTGCCTCGAGGTCGGTCTGGTGCAACCCCTGGCGCCCGGCGAAGACCTGGCCGACGTGGTGGGAGGCCACGCCCAGGCGCTGGACCAGCTCCACCAGCTCCCGTCGCAGCTGTGCGCGTACCCCGTCGTCGGTCTCGGCCACCGTCGCGCACCTCCCGTCCGTCGTCCCGCTTGCCAGAACCTACTCGGCGAGTCATTCTCTCTGTGAGAGAGATACTCGTGGTGGAGGAAATCATGGTCACCACGACGGACCGGTCCGCCCGGACCGCGCGAGGCGCCGGTCTGCGCCGTTCGCTCCTGGTCGTGCTTGCGGTCGGGCAGGTCGTGAGTGGGCTGCTGACGATGGTGCTGGGCAACCCCTTCACCACCGCCGACCGACCGGGCGAGCCGCCGATCGTCCCCGCCGGGTGGGCGTTCTCGATCTGGGGCCTGGTCGAGCTGCTCAGCGTCGGGTGGGCGGTCTGGGCCGTGCACACGAAGCAGCCCGGCGGGGAGATCCGCGACCGGCTCACCGTCCCGTTGCTCGTGGTCTTCGCCGGCTTCAGCGTGTGGCTCGCGGCCGCGGAGATCGAGCCCGTCTGGACCACGCTGGTGGTGTTCGTCGTCATGCTCGCGGGTCTGTTGCGGGCGCTGGCCGTCGCCGTCGCACACCGGGACGAGATCGCGCGCTGGTCGCCGCTCGGCCGCGGCCTGCTCTGGGGACTGCTCGGGGTCTACACCGGGTGGAGCAGCATCGCGATCTGGGTCAACCTCACCACCGCGTTCGCCGGCAGCGGCGGCCCGATCACCGGCGCGGTCGGCGTGCTCGCCCAGCTCGCCGTGCTCGCCGGGGCCACCGCCACCGCCGTGGCCATCCTGCGGTCCACCGCGGGGCTGCTGCCCTACGCCGCCGCCGTCGCCTGGGCCTTCGTCGGCGCGACGGTCGGCGCCGCCGGTGCCGGCGAGCCCGTCCTCGCGGGCGCCGCGGTCGTCGGCCTGCTCGTCGTCGTGGCGGCCACCGCGCTCACGCGGCGCCGCACGCGCTGACCCCGCCGCATCCCGGCTCGACCTACCCCTCGCCGGGCGCGGGGGTCCCCGGCCGGCGCCACACGTCGCGGTCCTGGAGCAGCGCGATCTGGGTCTCGAGGACCTCGCGGCGGTACTCCTCGTGGTGCGGCGGCTTCGCGTCGAGGTAGAGGTTCTTCGGGTAGATCGGGCGCTCGTACACGATCTGCGCGAGCTCGGCGCGGATGTCCTTCGCCCAGTTCGTGACCTGGGCGGTGGCCCGGTGGTGCCGGAGCGCCTCGATGTCGATCACGCCGCTCACGAACGTCGATCCGTTGGTGTCGAACTGCTTGCCGACGATCTGGCCGCGGTGGTTCACGATCATCGACCGGCCGCCGCCCGCGTCGATCGCGTGCGGGCTGTCCGGGTAGAGGTGGTAGCCACCGATGTTGGGGGCGACGACGTAGAAGTTGTTCTCCAGGGCCCGGGCGCGGTTGGAGATCTCGAAGACGTCGTTCTCGGTGAAGGGCGCGGGCAGCGAGGCCCGGTAGACCACCTCGGCCCCGTTGAGGGCGAGCCCCCGCCCGTTCTCCGGGAAGTTGCCCTCCATCGCCATCATGACCCCGAGGCGCCCCAGCGCGGTGTCGGCGACCGGCCAGAAGGCGTCGAGGGTGCGGCCGTAGCGCTCGATCCACCAGTCGAACAGGTCGTGCGGCGAGACCGACCGCTCCACGGGGAGCAGCGCGTTGAGCTTGTAGTGCACCAGCAGGATCTCCTCCTCCGGGGAGATCACGAGCCCGACGTTGAAGAACAGGTCCGGCCACTCGGGATGACGGGCCTTGGCCTGCGCCATCACGTGCACGCCCCACCGCCGGGCGAGCGCCCCGAGCCGGTCGGTCTCCGGGCCGGGGACGTCGATCGCGCAGTGGTGGGCGAACTCGACGTGGTCGGCGTCGAGGATCTCGTCGTTGAACCCCTGGAGCGCACCCTCGGGGATGACGAGCAGGCGGACCGGGATGTCGAGGTTCGACAGCCAGAACGCGGCCGTCGTGAGGCTCTCGAGGTGCTCGAGGTTGTTCGCGATGTCCGCCCGCTCCCGGATGCCCCAGAAGGTCGGAATCAGCCCGACGGCGTTGTACGGCTCGATCACGGCGCAGTCCTCCGTCCCGGGGGCCCCGACGATAACGAGGAGGGTGGCCTCGCGGGAGCCGGTCGGGTCATGCTCGCGCGCACCCGATCCGCTGAGGAGTGGCCATGTCCGTGCTGTCCGCGTTCGCCGAGGCCCTGGGCTCCGGCGCCGTCGAGGTCGTCGACCTGACGACGCCGCTGCAGGAGTCCACCCCGATCCTGGAGCTCCCGGCGCCGTTCGCGAACACGTCCCGCTTCCGCCTCGAGGAGCTCTCGCGCTACGACGACCGCGGGCCGGCCTGGTACTGGAACGACATCCACACCGGCGAGCACACCGGCACCCACCTCGACGCCCCGAACCACTGGGTGACCGGCCGTGACGGTGCCGACGTCTCGCAGGTCCCGACCACGACGATGGTCGCGCCGGTCGCCGTGGTCGACACGACCGCGGAGGTGGACGCCGATCCGGACTTCCTCCTCGAGGTCGCGCACCTCGAGAAGTGGCAGGCCGAGCACGGCCCGCTCCCCGACGGCGGGTGGCTGCTGTACCGCACCGGGTGGTCGTCGCGCGGCGCGACCCAGGAGGAGTTCACCAACGCCGACGACGCCGGGCCGCACACCCCGGGCGTCTCCGCCGAGTGCGCCCGGTGGATCGCGCAGGAGTCGCCGGTGAGCGGGTTCGGCGTCGAGACCGTCGGCACCGACGCGGGGGCCGCGGGCGGCTTCGACCCGCCGTTCTCCTGCCACCACTTCCTCATGGGCGCGGGCAAGTGGGGCCTGACCAGCCTGCGCAACCTCGACCGGGTCCCGACGACGGGTGCGGTGCTCGTGGTCTGTCCGCTCCCGATCATCGGGGGGTCCGGGTCGCCGGCGCGGGTGCTGGCGCTGGTGGAGCGGTGACGACGACCGTCGCGGAGCAGGTCGGCACGCTGCTCGCGGAGCTCGGCGTAGGGCACGCGTTCGGGGTCGTGGGCAGCGGCAACTTCCACGTGGCGAACGCGCTGCGCGCCGCAGGAGTGCCCTACACGGCCGCCCGGCACGAGGGCGGCGCCGCGACGATGGCCGACGCCTACGCGCGCACCTCGGGCGAGGTCGCCGTCGTGACCACCCACCAGGGCTGCGGGCTGACCAACGCGGTCACCGGGATCGGGGAGGCCGCGAAGTCCCGGACCCCGCTGCTGGTGCTCGCGGCGGACACCGGGGCGGCCGCCGTGCGGTCGAACTTCCGGATCGACCAGGACGCCCTGGTCCGCGCGGTCGGGGCCGTGCCCGAGCGGGTGCACTCGGCGGAGTCCGCGGCCGCCGACGTCGTGCGGGCGTACGGGACGTGCCGCGACCAGCGCCGCACCGTCGTGCTGAACCTCCCCCTCGACGTCCAGGCCCGGCGGAGCCTCGCTGCGGACACCGTCCACGCGACGCCGCCGCCGCCGACCACCTGGCGGCCGCCGCGCCCCGACGCCCGGTCGGTCGCGGAGCTCGCCGCCCTGCTCGACGACGCCGCCCGGCCGGTCTTCATCGCCGGCCGCGGGGCCCGCGGTGCGCGCTCCGAGCTGGAAGCGCTGGCCGACCGGTGCGGGGCGCTGCTGGCCACGTCGGCCGTCGCGCACGGCCTGTTCGCCGGCTCGCCGTGGTCGCTGGGCATCTCGGGCGGGTTCGCCACGCCGCTGGCCGCGGAACTGATCTCCGGCGCCGACCTCGTCGTCGCCTGGGGCGCGTCGCTGACCATGTGGACCACGCGGCACGGGGAGCTCCTCGGCGACGCGACCGTGGTCCAGGTCGACGACACCGCGGCGGCCCTCGGGGCACAGCGGCCGGTCTCGCTCGGAGTGCTCGGCGACGTGGCGGCCACGGCCGCGGACGTGCTGGAGGCGTGCGGCACGACCCCCGGGTACCGCACCGACGACGTCGCCGAGCGCCTGCGCACCGACGTGCGTCACGCCGCGCCGGCACCCGTCGTCGGGAGCGAGCGGATCGACCCGCGGACGCTGTCGGCCGCGCTCGACGAGCTCCTTCCGGCCGAGCGCACCGTCGCCGTCGACTCCGGCAACTTC
>NZ_JBVPVA010001155.1:0-2429 GCF_055612215.1 Actinomycetospora sp.
ATGAGTTGGAAAAAAGGGTGTCTAACTGTGAAATCAGGGTGTCTAACTTTTGAGCGTAGCGACACATTTAAAAAGTATTTTTTTTAAAATGCCTAGCGAATAGCTTAAGGGGTTCATGTCTAACTCAAAAATCCCCTTGTACAAACTAGCCTTTTGCTTAATATAAGTTTCCTAATGTTTATAGAGAGTAAGGGTAGGAAGAAGTAGGAAGGAGGAAGAAGCAGTAAGCAGGAAGGAGAAAGAAGTAAGCAGGAGTAAGAAGGAAGAAGAAGCAGTAAGCAGGAAGAGGAAAGAAGGGGGAAGGAAGCAGGAAGAAGGATGGAGCAAGCGTTAAGGAGGAAGAAGAGGTAGGAAGAAGGAGGAAGAGGTCTTTTTTCGGTAGGAAGAAGGAGGAAGAAGGAGGAAGTAGACATAAGAAGGGGTAAGAAGGAAGAAGAAGGGGTAAGAAGGAAGGTTGTGCTGGTCCCACGGGGCGTTGAGCTTTGTTGGGGCCCAGAGTCCGGGGGAATCCAATCCTAGCGATACGGCGTTTTGGATGCTTGGCCTTCTTTCTAGAGGTGTCGTAACCGGGCTTTTTTGATTCAAAAGAGGAGTGAAGGGTTTGATACCTTTTTGCACTTTTCGTTGAATCTGGGCGATATTTCGTAGGGTTAAACGTGCTATTTGATTAAAGCGCGAAAAGGTCCAAAGATTCACTATAAAACCACATGAACAACACATTATATAATCTATCTGACGAGCACAGCTTTGAACGTATAGGTTCGTCGAATTCACGAATTGATGCGTTTTCAGAACTTGAGGTGGGTAAGGAGAGCGTATCCTTTTCTCGCACCTATATAAAATTTCGTCGTCGGTTGACGCTAATAGATAGCCAGATGTTCACTCCAGAACTCGATGCGCTCACGTTGTTGGAGCTAAGCAGCGCAAGCGATCACTTATTCACTTCGTTAGTAAAAGCCGGTTTGGGAAGTAAACTAATCAATCATTTTGCTGAATGTGAGAGATCCGGGCGGAGTTATACCGATTTGGAGGCGGATGCTGTGCTAATAGAAAGGCTTCCTCGACATAAAAATCACTCTGAGGAAGCATATTACTCTGAGGAAGCAGATTACTCCGAGGAAGCAAATCACTCTGAGGAAGCAAATCACTCTGAGGAAGGCTCGAAATCTCAGAAGTTTTACAAGCTAAAGCATAGCATGACAAGCTTTCTTCGCATCCTTCAATTAGACAAAAATTGTCTTCCCAACATTCTTAAGGGGATTGAGTCCGGAGTGTGTAAGCTTGCTCGTGTTGATTTATGCATTGACCTAAGCGACGACATTATGCCTTATGTTACACACGGTATAGAGACTGGTCAATATAAAAGCTTTGGGCGCCGCCCCTTTGCCTACGGGTGGTTGGCCGGCGAGAGGCTAGAGGACTCTGTGGGGCGCAATAGCAAACTTTTTAAGGAATTCAAAAGGAAACAGTTGGTTCTTGATACAGTCTACTTTGGTAACTCCAGAAAAAGTAATGAGGCGGTTGTGTTTTATAATAAGCGAGAGGAGCGCAAGTCCAGAGTTGAATCGAGCTGGGCGCCAAAGAGTAGGATAGAAGTTCGCTTATATCCTCGTACAAAAAAAGTTGAAGAGCTTGCATTATCAATCTTAAAAACTTATTTGGATGAAAAAGACGGTTGGCGAAAGCGGATTCCATATTTTGGAGGAGTGCTTTCGCGGTGCGTATTGTTTACCACAAGGAAGCGTCCCCCAAAACCCGAGGAAGTAAACATTGTAGCTCCCTGGTGGCAGTTGTTATTGGGTGCACTTTTTGATGGTTCAAAAAGCTTGGAATTTCTAAACGAAAAAAGCTCGTTAAACCCTAAGCTTACAGATGCGGAGTTACTGGGCGTTTCACCTACCATAGAAACCCCTAAAAAGCATAGGGGACGCCCTAAAGGTTCAAAAGACAAAAAGACACGTAAGCCTGGCTCAGGCCAGAAAAAGAAATCTCAAATTAATAATTCGCAAAAAGGGGCGTCTATCTTGTAAATCGTAGTGTCTATTTTCTAAATCGTGGTGTCTATCTTGTAAATTGCGCTGTCTATGTTGTAAACCTTGGGTTCTTTCTGTTTTTGGGTAGGGCTTACATTTTACCATCAAATTTTATTGGTGTTCAATTATATTGTTGAATAAACTGAAAACTTGATGAGTTGCAAAAAAGGGTGTCTAACTGTGAAATCAGGGTGTCTAACTTTTTTGTCTAGGCAAAAGTGTTCAAAAGTATTTTTTGAGTGAAAAGTTACCTTTATGAGTTGGAAAAAAGGGTGTCTAACTGTGAAATCAGGGTGTCTAACTTTTGAGCGTAGCGACACATTTAAAAAGTATTTTTTTTAAAATGCCTAGCGAATAGCTTAAGGGGTTCATGTCTAACTCAAAAATCCCCTTGTA
>NZ_JBVPVA010001077.1:0-6025 GCF_055612215.1 Actinomycetospora sp.
CGGCGGCCGCTGCGGCAGCGACTCGTGGAGGTTCGGGAACTCCGACACCCCGGTGATGGGGTCGCGGCGGTGCGCGATCCGCCCGGCTCGGCGCGACCAGGTCTCCTCGAGTGCGGCGGCCAAGGACCCTCTGTCGGCGTGCTCCCCCGGCTCCAGCGCGGCGGCCGCACCCCCGGCGCGCTCGATCGTCGTGAACACGTCCCAGGCGGCGTGGGCGAGCTCGTCGGTGAGCGACTCGACGTACCAGGAGCCGCCCGCCGGGTCGATGACGTGCGCGAGGTGGGACTCCTCGAGCAGCAGCGCCTGGGTGTTGCGGGCGATGCGGCGGGAGAAGTCGTCGGGCAGGCCGAGCGCGGCGTCGAAGGGCAGCACCGTGACCGCGTCCGCGCCCCCGAGACCCGCCCCGACGCACGCGACGGTGGTCCGCAGCATGTTCACCCACGGATCGCGGGTGGTCATCATCGCGGGCGAGGTGACGGCGTGGACCCGGGCGGCCCGCGCGGCCTCGGAGGCTCCGGCGACCGACCCGATCCGGTCCCAGCACCGTCGGGCGGCGCGGAGCTTGGCGAGCGTGGCGAACTGGTCGGCCGTGGCGGCGAGGCGGAGCTCCACGCGGGCGAACGCGTCGTCGACCGACAGGCCGGCGTCGTCCAGCAGGCGCACGGCGTGGAGCCCCGCGGCGAGCGCGGCCCCGAGCTCCTGGCCGTCCGAGCCGCCGGCCTCGTGGAAGGGCAGCCCGTCGGCGACGACGGTCATCAGCGCCGGGTGATCGGCCGCAGCCGCCCGGGAGTGCTCGGCCATCGCCTCGAGGTAGGCGTCGGTGAGCGCGGGGCCGCCGCGGGTGTGGGCGAGCAGCGGGTCGTAGCCGAGCGAACCCCCGAGTGCGGCCGCGACGCCGTGCTCGCGCGCGAGCCTGAGCACCGCGGCCGCCGCATCGGGGGTGTCGCGGCCGGCGGTCAGCGCGAGCGGGGCGAGGTCGAGCAGCACGCCCTCGAGCAGCGTCGGGAGCGCCTCGACCGGAGGACCACCGGCCTCGCCGAGCACGAGCCAGAGCGAGGAGACGCCGCCCTCGAGCTCGGCCATGACGACGTCGTGGGCGTGCGCGAGGTCGGCGTCGGCGGGGAACGCGTGTCGCTGCCGGACGCCCCAGCCCTCGGCCACGTGCCCCTCGGGGCGCGAGGCCCGCGTGAACGGGGGCAGCCCGGGCTCGCCGGTGACCACGTCCGGGGCGTCCTGCGCGGTGTAGAGCGCGGCGATCTCGAAGCCGTCGTCGGTCGGGGTGGCGATCGCGGCCTCGGCGTCCTCGGGTCGGACCTCGCGGCCCGACTTCGAGAGCACCCCGGCCACGAGTTCGCGCCACCGGTCCCGGTCGGGCGTGTCGAACTCCCCCGCGAGCGAGAGCTCCTCGGGCGCCTCCGGGGACCCCGACGTCGATGGTCCGGCTGTCATGGACGGGATCGTAGAACGGTCAGCGCCGACCGGTTCCCCGTTGGGGCTCACGCCACCCGGCCCGTCGGCTCGGAATCGTTCCGGAGCCCGTCCGGGAGGCCCGCGTCACCGGCGCCCACCCATGATCATCAGCACTCAGCGCAGGCCGGAGGCCTCGCCCGCCTGCGCCATGTGCCCCTCACCTCCGGCAGGCCTGCCAACCCGAAGATCAGGGGCGCACAGCGCACGTCCGAGAGCCGCCGAGCATGCGCCCAGTGCCCCTCGCGGGAGGCGCCGACCCGACCCGCGAGCCCAGCTCACCGCCCCCGACGCGCCCGAACCGCCCCCGCGAGCTCGTCGAGCAGGTCGACCGTGGTGTCCCAGCCGACGCACGAGTCGGTCACGCTGCGCCCGCGCACCATGTCGGCGCCGATCTCCTGGCGCCCCTCGACGAGGAAGCTCTCGATCATGACGCCCGCGACCGGCCCGCCCCGCGCCACCTGACCCGCGAGGTCCGCGACGACGCCGGGTTGGCGACGGTGGTCCTTCCCGGAGTTCCCGTGGCTCGCGTCGACCACGACACGGCCCGGGCGACCGGCCACCTGCAGCCGGGTCACGGCCTCCGCCACCGAGGCGGCGTCGTGGTTCGGGCCGGCCGAGCCGCCGCGCAGGATGAGGTGGGCGTCGGGGTTGCCGGTGGTCGTGATCAGCCCGGCGAGCCCCTCCGGCGTCACCCCCATGAACGCGTGCGGCGCCGCGGCGGCCCCGATGGCGTCCACCGCCACGGCCACGTCGCCGTCGGTCCCGTTCTTGATCCCCACCGGCATCGACAGGCCGCTCGCGAGCTGGCGGTGCACCTGGCTGGCCGCCGTCCGCGCGCCGATCGAGCCCCACGCCACCAGGTCGGCGAGGTACTGCGGGGTGATCGGGTCGAGGAACTCGCACCCCAGCGGCAGGCCGAGGCGGGCGAGGTCGAGCATCAGCGCGCGGGCGGTCCGCAGGCCGCGGGCGACGTCGAAGCTCCCGTCGAGGCCCGGGTCGTTGATCAGGCCCTTCCAGCCGACCGTCGAGCGCGGCTTCTCGAAGTAGGTGCGCATGACGACGTGCAGGTCGTCGGCGTGCGCGGCCGCCCGCGCGGCGAGCCGGGCGCCGTACTCGCGCGCGGCCTCGTCGTCGTGGATCGAGCAGGGCCCCACGACGACGAGGAGGCGGTCGTCGTCGCCGTGCAGCACGTCGACGGCTCCGGCCCGGCCGCGGCGCACGGCGTCGGCGACGTCCGGGAGCGCAGGCAGCTCGTGGCGCAGCAGCGCGGGCGAGGGCAGCGGGCTGACGGCGGCCGTGCGCGCGCCGTCGAGCGGTGCCGCGAGGGTCGGGGCGGTCATCGGGGTTCCTCCGGGTGAAGGGCCGGACGACCCGGAGAGCCCGCCGCGATCCCGCCGAGCCGGTCCGGGGTCCGGCTCGCGGGATGGGGGTTCAGCGCAGCGGTCTACCCGCCGACCCCTCCCGGGCCGGGCACGTAAACCGGTACCAGCGCTGCACGACGATCACCGTACGCGACCCGCGGACGCCCGTGCCACGGGAGCATCCCGGACCCCCGCGGGACCTCGGCCACTACGGCAGGCGGGCGCGTTGACCCCGGCGGGCGCAGACTGCCAATGTCGAGGACGGCGACTCCGTGGACGCTCATACGGGCGCCGTTCCCCGGACCCCCGCGCGCGACCCGCTCGACACCACGGGTGGGCATGGTGGACATCGAATCCACCCCGGCGCGCCGCCTCGTCGCCCCGTCGCCCCCCGAACCGAGAGACACCACGTGAGCCTTGCCGCGACCCTGCCCCGACCGCTCGCTCCGCACGTCATGACCTACCTCGCCGTCCTCGTGCCGTTCGCCGCCCTGATCGCCGCGGTCCCGCTGGCGTGGGGGTGGGGACTGTCGTGGCTCGACGCCGGCCTCGCCGTCGGCTTCTACGTGGTGTCGATGCTCGGCGTCACCGTCGGGTTCCACCGCTACTTCACCCACGGCGCGTTCCGGTGCGGCCGGGCGCTGCGGGTCGCGCTCGGGGTCGCAGGGAGCCTCGCGGTGCAGGGGCCGGTCACGCACTGGGTCGCGGACCACCGCCGCCACCACGCGTTCGCCGACAAGGAGGGCGACCCGCACTCGCCGTGGCGCTACGGCACCTCGCCGGCGGCGCTCGTCCGCGGCTTCTGGCACGCCCACCTCGGTTGGATCCTCGAGCGCACCCTCTCCGACCAGCGCCGTTACTGCCCCGACCTGCTCGCCGACCGCGACGTGGTCCGGGTGAGCCGCGGGTTCGGCTGGATCACCTTCGCCTCGTTCGTCGCACCGGCCCTGCTCGGTGGGCTGATCACCTGGACGGTCTGGGGCGCGGTCACGGCCTTCTTCTGGGCGGGTCTCGTGCGGGTCGCGCTGTCGCACCACGTGGCGTGGTCGACCAACTCGATCTGCCACATGGTGGGGGAGCGGCCGTGGCGTGTGCGCGACCGCTCCACCAACGTCTGGCCGCTCGCGCTGCTGTCGATGGGCGAGTCCTGGCACAACCTCCACCACGCCGACCCGACGTCGGCCCGCCACGGTGTCGGGCGCTTCGAGATCGACCTCTCGGCGGAGGCGATCGCGCTGTTCGAGAAGCTCGGCTGGGTGTGGAGGGTGCGCTGGCCGAAGCCCGAGCGCCTCGAGACGCTACGAGCGACGTAGCCGCGCCTTCTGCACCTTCCCCATCGCGTTGCGCGGCAGCTCGTCGACCACGACGACCTCGCGCGGGCGCTTGTGCTTCGAGAGCCGCTCGCCGACGAAGTCCATGACCTCCTGGGCGTCGACGGGGCCGTCGGGGCAGACGACGTGGGCGACGATGCGCTGGCCGAGGTCGTCGTCGGGCTCGCCCACCACGGCGGCCTCGCTGATCCCGGCGTGCGCGAGCAGCGCGGTCTCCACCTCGCCCGCGCCGATCCGGTAGCCGCCGGACTTGATCAGGTCGACCGAGCGGCGCCCGACGATGCGGTGGTAGCCGGCGGCGTCGACGACGGCGGCGTCCCCGGTGCGGAACCAGCCGTCCGCGGTCCACGTCTCGGCGGTCGCCTCGGGTCGGTTGAGGTAGCCGTCGAACAGCGACGGGCCGCGCACCTGCAGCTCACCGATCGACTCGCCGTCGGCGGGGACGTCCTCGTCGGTCGTCACCGGCTCGCCGTCGGGACCGTCGGCCACGGCACGCAGCCGGGTCTCGACGCCGGCCACCGGCACCCCGACCCAGCCCGGTCGGCGCTCGCCGTCGGCCCGCACCGCCAGGGTGATCATCGTCTCGCTCATGCCGTAGCGCTCCACCGGCGCCTGCCCGGTGAGCTCTCGGATCCGCTCGAAGACCGGGACGGGCAGCGGGGCGGAGCCGGACACGAGCAGCCGCGCGTCGGTGAGGGCGGCCGCCGACGCCGGGTCGTCCGCCAGCCGTGACCACACGGTCGGCACCCCGAAGAGCAGCGAGCCACCGCGCTCGGCGACCGCGCGGGCGTAGTTCGCCGGGGTCGGCCGCTCGGTGTGCACCAGGCGGGACCCGGTCCGCAGCGCCCCGAAGACCCCGAGCACCAGCCCGTGCACGTGGAACATCGGGAGGCCGTGGGCGAGGGTGTCGGCCGCGGTCCAGTCCCAGGCCTCGGCGAGCCCGTCGAGCCCCGCGGCCATCGCGTCCGCGGAGAGCAGCACGCCCTTGGGCGACCCGGTGGTGCCCGAGGTGTAGAGGATCAGCGCGGGCCCGTCGCCGACCGGTTCGCGGACCTCGTGCCCGGCGCGCCGCGAGAGGTCGACCCGCCGGCCGGGCAGCGACACGTCCCGGGGCTTGTCACCGAACCACGTCGCGGCACCCGAGTCGGAGAGCAGGTGCGCGCGCTCGGCCGCCCCGCTGTCGGGCGGGACCGGCACGACGGGCGCCCCCGCCAGCAGCGACCCGACGATGGCGACGACGGTCTCCGCGCTCGCGGTGGCCGAGACGGCCACGGGCGCGGTGGGGGTGGGCCGCTCGGCGATCTCGTCGGCGACGACCGACGCCGCCCCGAGGAGCTCCGGCCCGGAGAAGGCGGTGTCCCCGATCCGGACGGCCTCCGGGTCGTCGAGGCCGCCGTCGAGCAGCGCGCGCAGCAGGGGCACCGTCGCACCTCTTCCCAGGAGGGGGAGCGTCGGGCCGGGGCCACGACGCCGGGGAGCGCGCTCATTGTCGCTCCGTGGCACCGTCGAGCGCGCGTCCGACGTCCGGGCGGCGCCCCGTGGGACGATCCCCGCGTGAGTCAGGGGGTCTCCACCACGTCGCGGGCGCGGCCGTCGCTGCTCTACGCGGTCAAGCAGGTCGAGCTCGTCGTGCGCGCGCACCTCGACGACCTGCTCCGCGACTCCGGGGTGACCGCGCTGCAGTACACCGCGCTGACCGTGCTGGGCCGCCGCGACGGGCTCACCTCCGCCGAGCTCGCGCGCAACTCCTTCGTCACCCCGCAGGCGATGGCCGACCTCGTCACCGCGCTCGAGCGCGGCGGGTTCATCGTGCGGCGCCGCAACCCCGACAACCGCCGTCAGCTGCTGATCAGCCTCACCCCG
>NZ_JBVPVA010001185.1:0-6358 GCF_055612215.1 Actinomycetospora sp.
ATGACCTGCTGCTCGGCGGCCGGGACGACCTGGCGCTCGCCGGCGTGGCGGACACGCTCGGGTCGCGGGCCCTGCCGTGGCCGGTCGATCTGACCGACCCGGCCGCGCTCGCCGGGGCGACCGAGCGGATCGACGAGCTCGACGTCCTCGTTCACTCGGCCGGGGTGGGTCTGCTGGGGACCGTCGAGGAGCTCGACACGGACACCTGGCGCCGGCAGTTCGAGGTGAACGTCGTGGCGGTGGCGGAGCTGACGCGCCTGCTGCTCCCGGCGCTGCGGGCCGCGCGGGGCACCGTCGTGTGCGTGAACTCGGGCGCGGGGCTGGCCGCGCGCGCCGGGTGGGGGTCGTACGCGGCGTCGAAGTTCGCGCTGCGGGCCTTCGCGGACGCCCTGCGCGCGGAGGAGCCGTCGTTGCGCGTCTGCTCGGTCCACCCGGGTCGGGTGGACACCGCGATGCAGCGCGCGGTCGTCGAGCACGAGGGCGGGACCTACGACGCGGCCCGCTACCTGCGTCCGGAGTCGGTGGCCGCGGCGGTGCTGGCCGCGGTGACCGCGACGCCCGACGCGCACATCACCGAGGTCGTCGTCCGGCCGACGGGCTGAGCGCAGGCGAGAATGGCGCCGTTCTGACGTCAGGCGTCAGCAACGTGCCGTTGCTGACGCGAGCCCACCCGGGAGGCCGTCACCGTGGACCCGTCCGACTTCGCCGACGTCCTCGCGTCGGTCCGCGAGTTCGTGCGCGAACAGGTCGTCCCGCGCGAGGACGAGATCGAGGAGGCCGACGAGGTCCCCGTGCCGCTGCGCGAGGCGTGCAAGGCGATGGGGCTCTACGGCTTCGCGATCCCGGAGGCCTACGGCGGGATCGGGCTGTCGATGAGCGAGGAGGTCGAGCTCGCGATGGAGCTCGGCTGGACCACGCCGTCGCTGCGCTCGCTCTTCGGCACCAACAACGGCATCGCCGGCCAGGTTCTGCTCACCGGGGGCACCGAGGACCAGCGTCGGGAGTGGCTGCCGCGGTTGGCCAGCGGCGAGGTCGTCGCGAGCTTCGCGCTCACCGAGCCCGAGGCCGGGTCCGATCCGTCGTCGCTGACGACGAAGGCCGTGCGCGACGGCGAGGACTACGTGATCTCCGGCAGCAAGCGGTGGATCACCAACGCCCCGTTCGCCGACGTCCTCATGGTGTTCGCCCGCACCGATCCGGACGCCGCCCCGGCCCGCGGCATCTCGACGTTCCTCGTCCCGACCTCCGCGCCCGGCGTGAGCTTCTCCCAGCACGACGCCAAGATGGGCCAGCGCGGCTCGTGGACCTGCGAGGTCTACCTCGACGACGTCCGGGTGCCGGCAGCGAACCTCGTCGGGGGCGAGGACGGCCTGCACCGCGGCTACGTCACCGCGCTCAAGTGCCTCGCGCACGGCCGGCTGCACATCGCCGCGCTCTGCATGGGGATGGCCGCGCGGTTGGTGCACGAGACCGTGGAGTTCGCCTCCGAGCGCGAGCAGGGCGGGCACCGGATCGCGACCTACCAGCTCGTGCAGGGGCTCGTCGCGGACTCGGTCACCGACTGGCACGCCGGCCGCGCCCTGGTCCGCGAGGCCGCGAAGGCCTACGACGACGGGTCCGACAAGGTCACCGGGCCCTCGACGGCCAAGTACTTCTGCTCGGAGGCCGTCGGGCGGATCGCGGACCGGGCGGTGCAGGTCCATGGCGGGTCGGGCTACATGCGCGGCGTGCCCGTGGAGCGCATCTACCGCGACGTGCGCCTCTTCCGCATCTACGAGGGCACCAGCCAGATCCAGCAGGTGATCATCGCGCGGGGGGCGCTGGGGAAGGCCGCGCGCGGCTGACCGCCCGGACGCCCCGACGCCGTGCTTGACGCCAACTATTTTGCGCTGCAAACTCGTTTGCGTCGAGAGCGAGGAGCCACCATGAGCACGAGCACCCACGACCCCGGTCCCGCCGAGCACCCCACGGCCGCCGACGCCCTGGCGGCGATCGACACGGCCCAGCACCGCGCCGCCCGGTCGCTGCGGCCGAGCCCGCTGGGCATGTTCGTGCCCTGGGGGCTGGGCTACCTCGTCGGGTTCGGCGGGGTCTGGCTGGCGATCCGCGGGGTCCTCCCGGACGCCGTGGTCGTCCCCCTGCTCGTCGTCGCCGGCGTCGTGCCCCTCGTCAGCACGGGGATCACCCTGCGGCGCAGCACCCGCGGGCTGGCCGGCCCGAGCCGGCGCACCGGGACGCTCTACGGCTGGGCGTGGGTCCTCGGCTTCGCGGCGCTCTGCGCGATCAACCTCCGCCTCACCGCCCTCGGGGTGCCGGGGCCGACGCTGTCGCTGATCTGGTCGGGCACCGCGCTGCTCCTCGTCGGGTTGCTCTACCTCGCCGGGGGCGCGCTGTGGAACCACGTGCCCCAGTACGTGCTGGGCGTCTGGACGCTGGTGACCGGGGTGGCGACGGTGTTCGTCGGCTATCCCGCGAACTTCCTGGTCCTCGCCCTCGCCGGCGGCGGCGGCTTCGTCGTCCTCGGGGTGTGGATGCACCTCGCGGCGCGCCGATGAGCACCGAGCAGGTCCCGGTCGAGCTCGACCCCGTCATCCACGCGCAGGCCCGGCTGCGGGTGACCGCGACGCTCGCCGCCCTCGGCCCGGGCGACCGGCTGACGTTCCCGCGCCTGCAGCAGCTGCTCGACGTGACCGCGGGAAACCTCTCGACGCACCTGCGCAAGCTCGAGGAGGCGGGCTACGTCGAGGTGTCGAAGGCCCACGAGCGGCGCACGCCGGTCACCTACGTCGCGCTCACCGCCGCCGGACGCCGTGCCTTCGAGCAGTACCGGGACACCCTCCGGAGCCTGTTGGGCTAGCGCAGGGCCAACCGGTCCCGGAGCATCCCCGGCTCGGGCGTCGCCGGCATCCGGCCCCGGCGCCGCAGCTCGGGCACGACGTGCTCCGCGACCTGCGCGAACGAGCCGGGCGTGACGGCGTAGGCGAGGTTGAGCCCGTCGGCGCCGGTCTCGTCGATCCACGCCTCCATCGCGTCGGCCACCTCCGCGCCCGAGCCCACCGCGACCGGACCGCGCCCGCCGACCGCCAGGTGGCGCGCGACCTCCCCTACCGTCCACTCCCGCGACGGGTCGTCGGTGGTGAAGGAGGCGAGGGCCGACCGGCCGGCGTCGGACTCGACGTAGCGCAGCGGCTCGTCGGGGTCGATGCCCGTGAGGTCGAGCCCGGTCCAGCCCGCGAACAGCGCCAGCGCCCCCTCGAGCGAGAAGGACTCGAGGTACGACGCGTACCGCTCGTGCGCCTCCGCCGACGACGCGGCCACCACGGGCGCGAGCTGGGAGAACACCGTGACCGACGCGGGGTCGCGCCCGGCGTCCGACACCGCCGCGCGCAGCCGCGAGACCTGCCCGGCCACCACCGCCGTCGACGGCCCCGACACGAACACCGCCTCCGCGTGCCGCCCCGCGAACGCGAGGCCCCGCGGGGACGCGCCCGCCTGGAAGATCACCGGCGAGCGCTGCGGGGAGGGCTCGCACAGGAACGGGCCGGGCACGTCGTAGTAGCGGCCGTGGAAGTCGACGTCGTGGACCTTCGCCGGGTCGGTGTAGACCCCGGCCGCCGCGTCGCGCACCACGGCGTCGTCCTCCCACGACTCCCGCCACAACCGCCGGCACACCTCGAGGTACTCGTCGGCCTGGGCATAGCGCTCGTCGTGGGGCAGCTGCGCGCCCAGCCCCAGGTTCGCCGCCGCCGACTCCAGGTAGCCGGTGACGACGTTCCACCCGACCCGCCCCTTCGTCAGGTGGTCGAGCGTGGTGAACCGCCGGGCCAGGGCGTAGGGGTGCTCGTAGCTCGTCGAGACCGTCAGCCCGAACCCCAGCGACGAGGTCGCCGCCGCCATCGCCGACACCGGCATCAGCGGGTCGCCGAGCGGCACCTGGATGCCGGCCCGGACCGCCGCGTCCCGCGACCCGCCCGCCACGTCGTAGATCCCGAGCACGTCGGCGAGGAAGAGCGCGTCGAAGCCCGCCTCCTCGAGCAGGCGCGCGAGCGAGGTCCAGTGGTCGAGGTCGGTGTAGCGGAAGCCCTGGTCGTCGGGGTGGCGCCACAGGCCCGGCGACTGGTGCCCGGCGCACATCATGGCGAAGGCGTTGAGGTGGATACGGGGGCGACGGGGGGAGACCTGGGGACTGGCAGACACGCGGGACTGCCTACACCCGCGAGCCCGCCGCCGCCTCGTCGGTCGCGGCGGCCTCGCTCTCGCCGGGGCCCGGGTCGAACGCGGTCTCGCGTGCGAAGCCGGCCGAGAGAGCGGTCAGTGCGGTGAGGACGCCGAGGTAGGCGACGACGGCCCACGGCGCACCCGTGAGCGCGACCAGCGCCGCCGCGACCAGCGGCGAGAACCCGCCGCCGAGGACGGAGCCGATCTGGTAGCCCAGCGAGGCCCCGGAGTAGCGCACGCGGGCGTCGAAGAGCTCGGCGAACCACGCCGCCTGCGGGCCGTACATGGCGTCGTGCGCGACGTTCAGGGCGATCACCGAGGCGAGCACGATCAGCCAGGTCGACCCGGTCTCGACGGCGCCGAAGAAGAGCGCGAGCCCGACGAGGCCCGCGAACGCCCCGAAGAGCGTCGGCCGGCGGCGTCCGACCCGGTCCGAGAGCACCGCCCACAGCGGGGTCGAGGCCAGGCCCAGCGCGGAGGTGACGACGACCGCGAGCAACCCCGCCGACGACGACGCCCCGAGGCGCTGCGAGATGTAGGTCAGGCCGTACGTCGTCACCAGGACGAACAGCGCGATCTGGGAGATCCGCAGCCCGGTGGTCAGCAGGACCGACCGCGGCGAACCCTTCAGGGCCTCGACGACGGGCAGGCGCGCCACCCGGCCGCTCGCGCGCAGCGCCGCGAACTCCGGCGAGTCCGAGAGCTGCAGCCGCACGACGAGCCCGACGACGACCAGCACCGCGCTGACGAGGAACGGCACCCGCCAGCCCCAGGACAGGAACGACGCCGGATCCGTCAGCGAGCGGACCAGGAAGAACGACCCGGTCGCGAGCAGCATCCCCGCCGGCGAGCCGATCTGGGTGAAGCTCCCGACGAGGCCCCGGCGGCCGGGGGCGGCGTGCTCGGCGGAGAGCACCGCGGCGCCGCCCCACTCCGCGCCGACCGCGAGCCCCTGCACGATCCGCAGCACCACCAGCAACGTCGGGGCGAGGACGCCGACCGTCGCGAACGTGGGCAGCACGCCGATCAGGGTGGTCGCCGCCCCCATCGTCACGAGTGCGGCGACGAGCACGGCCTTGCGCCCGACGCGGTCGCCGAGGTGGCCGGCGACGACCGCCCCGATCGGGCGGGCCCCGAAGCCCGCGGCGTAGGTGGCGAAGGCGGCCAGGGTGCCCGCCGTCGAGCTGATCCCGGGGAAGAAGAGCTTGTTGAACACCAGGGCCGTGGCCGTGGCGTAGAGGTAGAAGTCGTACCACTCGACCGTCGTGCCGATGGCCGAGGCCAGGGCGACGCGGCGGGGCATGCGGACGGGAGAACTCACGGGGGTTCCTCGGTGTCGGCGGATCGGGAGCGTGGAGCTACCGAGCGCGACACGCGGTGGAGTCGATCCGGCGCAGGTCGAGGTGCCGACGACGGGTGAGGAACGGGCGCGGCACGGTCATCACCCTAATGCCGCATCCCGGGACCGGCGCTAGAAGTACGTGCGCGACACCATGTCCGCGACGCAGGCCGGCTTGTCCTCGCCCTCGATCTCGACCGTGATCCGGGAGACGATCTGCAGCCCACCCTCGGTCAGGTCGGTGACGTCGACGATCACGACCCGCGCCCGCACCCGGTCGCCGACCCGCACCGGCTTCGGGAAGCGGACCTTGTTCAGCCCGTAGTTCACGCCCATCGTCACGCCCTCGAAGGAGCGCGCCGAGTTCGCCAGGTACGGCACCAGCGAGAGCGTGAGGAAGCCGTGCGCGATGGGGCCGCCGAAGGGCCCCGACGCCGCCCGCTCCGGGTCGATGTGGATCCACTGGTGGTCCTCGGTGACGTCGGCGAAGCCGTCGACCCGCTGCTGGTCGATGGTGAACCACTCGCCGGGCCCGAGCTCGCGGCCCTTGGCCCGGTACACCGCGTCCGATCCGGACAGGACCTCCACGTGCGCTCCTCCGTCGTCGTCGACCACCCCGATCACGGGGTTCGCCCGACCCTAGCCCCGCGTGCGAGGGCCACGCGGGCCTCGGGCTCGTCCCGCGCCGCGGCGGCCAGCAGGCCGAGCGAGACCATGCTGACGATCACCGAGCTGCCGCCCGCGGAGATCAGCGGCAGCGTGATCCCGGTGACCGGGAGCAGGCCCAGCACGTAGCCGATG
>NZ_JBVPVA010001210.1:0-1843 GCF_055612215.1 Actinomycetospora sp.
GGAGAGGTCGGTGACCGGGCGGCACACGACGTCCGGGCGGGCCAGCAACCGCGCGTTCCCCTCCGCGAGCAGCACGACCCCGGCCCCGGAGGCGACCGCCTCGACGGCGCCCTCCGCCGTGTCCGCCTCCACCGCCACCCGCGCCGGCGCCGCGCGCGCGTCCGTGGCCAGCCAGAACTCGCGCAGCGCCCCGGCCGAGCGTGGGAGCGCGACGAACGCCTCGTCGGCCAGGTCGGCCATCGTCACCTCCGGGCGGGCTGCCAGCGGGTGGTCCGCCGCGAGCGCGACCCAGCGCGGCTCGCGCAGCAGCACCCGGGCCTCGACGTCGGGCGCGACGAGCGGCAGCCACACGAACGCGATGTCGACGGTGCCGTCGGCGAGCCCGGTGCTCGTGTCCGACCAGCTGATCAGCCGCACCTGCATCCGCGCGTCGCGCTCGCGGGTCGCCGCGAGCAGCCGGCGCGTGAGGTCACGCCCCACGGTGGTCTGCAGCCCGACGAGCAGCGTCGGCGCCGCTCCCGCCCGGCGCACCTCGGCCCGTACCGCGGCCCAGTCCTCGACCATCCGGCGGGCGTGCGGCAGCAGCGCCGCGCCCTCGGCGGTCAGCGCGAGGCCGGACGGGACCCGGTCGAGCAGCCGCACCCCGAGCCGGGTCTCCAGCGCGCGGACCTGCTTGGACAGCGCCGGCTGGGAGACGAACAGGGCCTCCGCGGCGCGGGTGAAGCTCGCCGCGTCGGCGACCGCGACGAAGTAGCGCAGGTCCCGCAGGTGCACGTCGCCCGCCGGGGAGTCCATGACCGATGGTTATCACGGCCGGTCTTGGACGCACGACCCCGCGGGCGCCGAGGCTGGGGACCATGACCGCACTGCCCACCCGCACCCTCGGCGACCTGACCGTCTCGGCGCTCGGCGTCGGGGCGATGGTCCTCTCGCCCGGGATGTACGGCGAGATCGACGACGAGACCGGGGAGGCCGCCCTGCGCGCGGCGGTCGACGCGGGCGCGACCCTCGTCGACACCTCCGACGGCTACGGCGCCGACGGCCACAACGAGCGTCTCGTCGGCCGGGCCCTCGCGCCCGTCCGCGACGAGGTCGTCGTCGCCACGAAGTTCGGCTTCCGGATCCCCGACGGCGAGCCCGCGCACCGGTTCCGGGTCGGGCTGGAGTTCGGCGAGCTCGCCGTCAACGCCGACCCGCGCCTGGTCCGCGGGTACGCCGAGCAGTCGCTGCGCGAGCTCGGCACCGACCGCATCGACCTCTACTACCCGCACTTCCCCGACCCGCAGGTCCCGATCGAGGACACCGTCGGCGCCGTGGCCGAGCTGGTCGAGGCGGGCACCGTGCGCCACCTCGGCCTGTCCAACGCCGACGCCGCCACGCTGCGCCGCGCCCACGCCGTGCACCCGGTCAGCGCCGTGCAGACCCAGTGGGCGATGTGGCACCGGCCCGACCCGGAGCTCGTGGAGGCCGCGGACGAGCTGGGCGTCGGGATCGTCGCGTGGAGCCCGCTCGGCAGCGGGTTCCTGACGGGGGCGGTGTCGGGCCTGGCCGAGGGCGACTTCCGCCGCAACATCGACCGCTTCGCGCACCTCCGGGCCAACAACGACCGCTACGCCCCCGTCCGCTCGATCGCGACCGAGCTCGGGCTCAGCCCGGCGCAGCTCGCGCTGGCGTGGCTGCTCGCCCAGCACCCGCACGTCGTCCCGATCCCGGGCAGCCGGACCCCGGCGCACATCGTCGAGAACCTCGACGCCGCCCGGGTCCGGCTCGACGACGCGACCCTCGCCCGGGTCGACGACGCGCTCGCCGCCTTCGTCCCCGAGGGCACCGTCGACGTCTTCGG
>NZ_JBVPVA010000307.1:0-7014 GCF_055612215.1 Actinomycetospora sp.
TCGAGGGCGGGCTGGCCCACGTCGTCGTCGCCTCCGGGGACGGGCGGGCGTTCCGGGAACCGCTCGAGGAGCTCGTCGAGGCGGGCATCCGGGTCACCGTCATCGGGTTCCGGGAGTACGCCGCGTTCGCCGTGGCCTCCGAGGTCGTCACGTTCCTCGACCTCGAGGAGATCGAGGGCGTGTTCCGCGAGCCGCTGCCGCGCGTCAGCCTCGACACGCTGCCCCCCGGTGGCGCCTGGCTCCAGCCGCTGCGGTCGCTGCGCTCGCTGCTGGAGCGGTAGCCCGTCCGGCGAGGGGCGCCCCTCGTCGGAACTCGGCACACTCGCCGACGTGGACGCGCCGTCGCACTGGGGGACCTCGTCGCTGGAGCGCGCCCGCCGCACGCCCGCCGACGACGTCGTCCCGCATCCCGCCGCGCGCTGGACCCGCGGCGTCACCAGCCACGCCGACCCCGCGGCGCTCTGGCGCTGGGTCACCCAGCTCACCGTCGCGCCCTACAGCTACGACCTCGTCGACAACCGCGGCCGCCCCAGCCCCCGCGAGCTCACCCCCGGCGCCGAGCGGCTGCACGTCGGTCAGCGGCTCCTCGTCCTCTTCGTGATCGACTCGTTCGTCGACGGCGAGCACCTCACGCTGCGCCTGCGCCGGCCCGGCCACGGGGTGCTCGGCGAGTTCGCGATCACCTACGCCGTGCGCCCCGACGGCCCGGGACGCACCCGCCTCGTCGCGACCGTGGTCGTCGGCGGGACCCGCGGCACCCTCGGGACCCTGGTAGGTCACGCGCTCGCCTGGGGCGACCTCGTGATGATGCGCCGCCAGCTGACCCGTCTCGCGGCCCTCGCCGCGCGATCACCAGACTGGGCGGCATGAGCGCCCGGCGACTCCACGCCCCGATCGTCCTGACCTGCGAGCAGGGGATGCCCGTCCTGCGCGACGCGGTCGTCGACGTCGACGACGTCGGGCGCATCGCCCACGTCGGGCCGCGCGCGGACGCTCCCCCCACGGACGCCCCGACGACGACGGTGACCGGCCTGCTCATGCCCGGCCTGGTCAACACCCACGCGCACACGCCGCTCGCGCTGCTGCGGGGCATGGGCGGCGACCTGCCGCTGATGCGCTGGCTCACCGAGGTCGTGTGGCCGGCGGAGGCGCGCCTCGAGGCCCCGGACGTGCGCGCCGGGATGCTCGCGGGCGGGCTGGAGATGCTGCGCCACGGCGTCACGACCTCCACCGAAATGTACTTCTGGGCCGACACCGTGGTCGACGCCGTCCTCGAGCTCGGGTCCCGCGTCGTCATGACCCCCGGCATCATCACCGCGCCCGGCATGGACCGCCTCGGCACGTGGGAGCAGATGCGCGACGCGGTCTCCCGGTGGATCGACGCCGACGGCCTGCGGTTCGGGCCGGGGGAGCGCGTCGAGCTCGGGTACGGCGCCCACTCGGCGTACACGCTGAGCGCCGAGGCGGTCGCGACGACGGCGGCCGCGGCCCGGGAGCGCGGCGCGCTGCTCCACATCCACGTCGCCGAGGCGAAGGGCGAGGACGACGAGGTCCGCAGCGTCTACGGGTCGGTCCCGGCGATGCTCGAGACGACCGGCAGCCTCGACGGCCGGGTGCTCGCGGCGCACGCCATCCAGCTCTCCGACCAGGACCTGGAGATCTTCGCCCGGCACGACGTCGCCGTCGCGCACTGCCCCGGCTCGAACGCGAAGCTCGCGGCCGGCGTCGCGCGGGTCGCGGACATGCTCACCGCCGGGCTGCGCGTGGGCCTCGGCACCGACTCGCCGGCCTCCAACGACGACCTCGACCTGTGGGAGGAGCAGCGGCTCGCGTCGCTGTTCGCCCGCCAGCGCGGCGCCGACGCCACCGCGCTCACCGCCGCCGACGTCCTGCGCCTGGCCACGGCCGACGGCGCCGACGCGCTGGGGCGCGACGACCTGGGCCGGTTGCGGCCCGGGGCCTGGGCCGACGTGGTGCACATGGACCTCGACGACGCGGCCTTCGTCGACCCGGACGACGACGCCCAGCTGGTGTCCAACCTCGTGTGGTCCGCCGGCGCGCGGTCGGTGCGCGACGTGTGGGTGGCCGGCGAGCCGGTGCTCGTCGACCGCGCGCCCACCCGGGTGGACCCGGGGGAGGTCCTCGCCGCCGCCCGGACGTCGGCGCGGCGGATCAAGGGCTGAGGGGCCCGGCGGCCGCGGGGGCGTCTCCACGCCGTCCGGACGGGTGCGCCAGGTCACGTCGCGTGGCAATCTCGCGCCCATGAGTGGCGAGTACCGGCAGGCGTACCAGCGGAGCATGACCGACCCCGACGGCTTCTGGCGCGAGGCCGCCGGCCTGATCGACTGGTACACCGAGCCCGAGACGATCATGGACGTCTCCGCGCTGCCGTTCTCCCGCTGGTTCGCCGGCGGTGAGCTCAACACCTGTCACAACTGCCTCGACCGGCACGTCGACGCCGGGCGCGGCGACCAGCTCGCCCTGATCCACGACAGCCCCGTCACGCAGTCGGTCACCCGTTACACCTACGCCGAGCTGCGCGACGTGGTCGCCCGCTTCGCCGGGGTGCTCCGCTCGGTCGGCGTCGACAAGGGCGATCGCGTGATCATCTACATGCCGATGATCCCCGAGGCCGCGATCGCGATGCTCGCGTGCGCGCGGCTCGGCGCGGTCCACAGCGTGGTGTTCGGCGGGTTCGCCGCGCGCGAGCTCGCGGTGCGGATCGACGACGCGGAGCCCTCGGCGATCGTGTCCGCGTCCTGCGGGATCGAGGGCAAGCGGGTCATCGAGTACAAGCCGCTGCTGGACAAGGCGATCGAGCTGGCCGAGCACGACCCGGGCCGCTCGATCGTGCTCCAGCGCCCGCAGGCCGAGGCGTCGCTGGGCGAGCGCGACGTGGACTGGGCCGAGGCGATGCGCGACGCCGAACCCACCGAGTGCGTCGCCGTCGCCGCCACCGACCCGCTCTACGTCCTCTACACCTCGGGAACGACCGGCAAGCCGAAGGGCGTGCAGCGCGACAACGGCGGCCACGCGGTGGCGCTGCGCTGGTCGATGGACGCCGTCTACGACGTCGGGCCGGGCGAGGTCATGTTCACCGCGTCCGACGTCGGCTGGGTCGTCGGGCACTCCTACATCGTCTACGCGCCGCTGCTCACCGGAGCGACGACGGTGCTCTACGAGGGCAAGCCGATCGGCACGCCCGATGCGGGCCAGTTCTGGCGCGTCGTCGCCGACCACGGGGTGAAGGCGCTGTTCACCGCGCCGACGGCCTTCCGCGGCATCAAGAAGGAGGACCCCGAGGCGTCCTACCTCGGGCAGTACGACGTGTCCTCGCTGAAGACGCTCTTCCTCGCCGGCGAGCGCCTCGACCCGGAGACCTACCACTGGGCGTCGGAGAAGCTGGGCATCCCGGTGGTCGACCACTGGTGGCAGACCGAGACCGGCTGGCCCATCGCCGCCAACCTGCGCGGGCTCGAGCCGATGGAGCTCAAGGCGGGCTCGCCGTCGGTGCCGGTGCCCGGCTACCAGATCGAGATCCTCGACGTCGACGGGTCACCGCTGCCGCGCGGCGAGGAGGGCGCCATCGTCATCAAGCTGCCGCTGCCCCCGGGCTGCCTGCAGACGCTGTGGAACGACGACGAGCGGTTCCGCGAGTCCTACATGTCGCGCTACGAGGGGTACTACCTGACCGGCGACGGCGGCTTCCTCGACGAGGACGACTACCTGTTCGTCATGGGCCGTACCGACGACGTCATCAACGTCGCCGGGCACCGCCTGTCCACCGGCTCGATGGAGGAGGTGCTCGCCGGGCACCCCGACGTCGCCGAGTGCGCCGTCATCGGCGTCGCGGACCAGATGAAGGGTCAGGTGCCCCGCGGGTTCGTCGTGCTCAAGGCGGGTGTGGAGCGCACCGAGGACGAGCTCGGTCCGGAGCTGGTGGCGATGGTCCGCGACCAGGTCGGGGCGGTCGCGTCGTTCAAGGACGTCGCGGTGGTGCCGGCCCTGCCCAAGACCCGCTCGGGGAAGGTGCTGCGCAAGACGATGCGCAACATCGCCGACGGCAAGGACGAGGCGGTGCCCTCGACGATCGACGACGCGTCGGTGCTCGACACCCTGCGCCCGGTGCTGCAGAAGGGGCCCCTGGGCGCGTAGGTGCCTCCGGCTCGTGAGCACTTCCCCGTGTCATACGGCGGATTAGTGCTCACGAGCCCGGAGGGCACCTAGCCCAGCCCGTCGTCGGGGAGCTTCGCGCCGCCGTAGCCGATGTAGCTGCCCGACGAGTTGCGCAGCCCGCCGGCCATGACCGCGTCGATCCCGTGGTTGGCGATCATGGTGCGGACCCCGGCGGTGATGTTCGCGACCGGGTCGAAGATGCCCTTGTCGGCCAGCGACGGGAGCACGGCGTTGCGGAACGTCGTGTCGATGAGCTGCATGAGGCCCTTCGACGGCGTGCCGGCGGCGGCGTTGGAGTCCCAGCCGTTGACGGCGTGCGGGTTGCCCGTGGACTCCCGCATGATGATCTTCTTGACGCCGGGGGCGAGCTTCTGCGGCAGCCCCATGAGGCCGAGCGCCTTCTCGATCTGGCCGTCGAGGGAGTCGTCGTCGCCCGCGGTGTACGCGCGGCCGAACTGTGCCGGCCCGTTCTCGCGGGCGACCGACATCGCCTTGCTGAGGTCCTCGACGCCCGACGCGGCCGGCTTCGCGGCGGCCGCCAGGTCGGCGGAGGACATGGCGACGGTGGAGACGTCGCTGATCGCGCGCGAGCCCCCGGCCGACCCGCCCGCGCCCTGCGCCGCGGCGAGCGACATCTGCGCGGCGGAGAGCTGGGTGGTGGCCGCCGACTCGGCGTCGGCGCTGTGGGTCGTGTCCAGGGCCGCGACGGCGGGGACGACGGCCCCGGCGGCGACGGCCGCGACGAGGATCCTGCTGGAGGTGCCGGCGGAGAGGGAGCGCGGCGCGGGGCGGCGGGCGGCGGGGCGCGGGTCGTGGACCGTGACGCGGGACGGCATCGGGCGGGCCGGCCCACGCAGTGCCGGCGCCGGAGCGGCGAATCCGGGCGTGTAGCCGAAGGCGGGCCGGGTAACCCAGCCCGGAGTACCTGCCGGGGTGCCGTGTCGCGCCATAGTGCTCGCCCTTCGCCGGAGGGGATCGCATCGACGAGGCCGCTGGGGAGCATGACAACCGGCGGGAAGTCGTGACCTTGTCGTGATCTGGACTGCTGGAACGTAGCGAGGTCGTCACCCTGCGCGCTGCCGAGGGTGGACTGCGACGTGTCCCGGGACGCGGTGACCGCCACCGTCTGCGGTCGACGGTGACCCCGAGTGGCCCAGGGCTGCCGTTGGTCGACGTCACCCGCCTCGACAGCGGCGAATTCCGCACGATGAGCGGTCGGCTCGACCCGGAGCCCGCCCGGCGGACGGGTGAACGGCCGGCCGATGGCGCGCCGCGACCTCCCGGCGACGGGAGCGGACGACTCGTCGTGATCGGCGCGTCCGAGGGCGTCGAATCGGACGTTCGGCCGATCCGCCTCAGCGGGCCCTCAGCTCGGCGCCGCCCTCACCCGGTCGCCGCCAGCAGCTCGGCCAGGAGCTCGAGGGCGCGGTCACCCTCCGCCCGGGCGGCCACGGAGGCCGCGCCCAGCCCGAAGTAGCCGTGCACGAGGCCCTGGCCGTGCAGCTCCCGCACCGTCACGCCGGCCGCCGTCATCGCCGCGGCGTGCACCAGCCCCTCGTCGCGCAGCGGGTCGAGATCGGCGGTGGCCACGACCGCCGGCGCCAGGTCGCCGAGCTCGCCGAGCCGGGCGGCCTCCCCGAGGTTCACCGACGGGTCGAGCCGCGCCTGCTCCCCGGGCACGTAGCGCTCCCAGAACCACCGCATGTCCGCGGCGGTGAGGAACGGCCCGTCGGCGTTCTCGACGACGCTCGGGTGCGACATCGTCGGGTCCAGGCCCGGGTAGAGGAGCAGCTGCGCGTCCAGGCGCGGACCCCAGTCGCGGGCGAGCAGCGCGCAGCCCGCGGCGAGTCCGGCCCCGGCACTGTCGCCGCCGACCACCAGGCGCCCGCCGAACTGCGTCGACGCCCAGCGCAGCGCCGCGTGGGCGTCCTGGAGCGCCGCGGGGTGCGGATGCTCCGGAGCGAGGCGGTAGTCCACGGACACGACCCGGGCGCCGAGGGCGTGGGCGACCCGACGCGCGGCGGCGTCGGCGGTGTCGAGGTCGCCGAGCACCCAGCCCCCGCCGTGCAGCCACACCACCGTCACGCCCCGGGGCTCCTCGGGGGCGTACACGCGGACGACGACGTCGGCGTCCGGCCCGGCGACCACGTCGTCGTGCACGGAGGCGACGGGCTCGGCGTCCGCGCCGCGCCGGATCAGCGCGAGGTCGCGGTAGTTCCGCCGGGCCTCGGCGACGTCCGGGCGGGTCAGCGGCAGCCAGCCGTCGGCGGCGAGGCGCTCGATGGCGGTGGCGAGCTCGGGGTCCAGGGCGCTGCTCACCCCCGGAGCCTGTCATCGACCCCCGACGGCCCACCGCCCGCTCTGGTCCCCGGGCCCGCCGAGGGGCACTCTCGCGGGAGGACGGTCACGACCCGAGGAGGACGGATGGCCGAGGAACCCGCGGACGAGCGACCCGAGGGCGGGGGCGACGACCCCGGCCCGACCGGCGAGTCCGCGCTGAGCGCCGCCGTCGACGACGCCCTGGCGGACGAGGTGAAGCGGCAGCGGGCACGGTTCGTGCAGGAGATCCTCGGGATCGACCGCGCCGAGGGCGTCGGTCGCGGTGAGGAGCGCTGGAACGAGGCGCTGCTGCGCGACCACCGACGGGCGCTCGGCCTCGAGCCGCCGGACGAGGCCCCCTGACGAGGCCGGGAACGACGACGGCCCGCCTCCGGATGTTCCGGCGACGGGCCCGTGACCTGCGATGACGTTCCTGGAGCGAGTGACGGGAATCGAACCCGCGTTCTCAGCTTGGGAAGCTGATGTTCTACCATTGAACTACACTCGCCTGCTGCGCTC
>NZ_JBVPVA010000405.1:0-1491 GCF_055612215.1 Actinomycetospora sp.
CCGAGGCCGCCCCGCACGTCAGGCCTTCGGCCCGGCCGTGCCCTCGTCGGGCCCCGACCCGTCCTCCGGGGCCGGACCGTCCTCGGAGCCCTCCCCGGGCGCCGACGTCCCGGACTCCTTCTCCGCGCGCATCTCCTGCTCGAGGCGCGCGATCGGGTCGTCGAGGTCGCTGAACGACGTCCCGGCCTCCCCCTCGGGGATCGCCGCGGGGCCGCGGACGAACGCCGCGGGGTCGTCGAGGTCCTCGGCGGTCGGCAGCAGGTCGGGGTGCGCCCAGACCGCGTCGCGGCCGTCGACGTCGCGCTCCTCGCCCAGCAGGCGCCACAGCTCGGCGGCGTCGCGCAGCCGGCGGGGCCGCAGCTCGAGCCCGACGAGCGTCGCGAAGGTCTGCTCGGCGGGACCACCCGAGGCGCGGCGGCGGCGCATGCTCTCGCGCAGCGCGCTCGCGCCGGGGAGCCGGTCGCCGACCGCCTGCGCGACGACGTGGTCGACCCAGCCCTCGACGAGCGCGAGCAGCGTCTCGAGCCGGGTGAGCGCCGCCTTCTGCGCCTCGGTGGTCTGCGGCTCGAAGAGCCCCGAGGACATGGCCTGCTCGATCGCCGCCGGGTTCGACGGGTCGAGGTCGCGGGCGAGCTCCTCGATGCGCGAGGTGTCGATGGTGATGCCGTGCGCGAACTCCTCGACGGTGGCGAGCAGGCGCTGGCGCAGCCACGGGACGTGCCCGAAGAGGCGGTGGTGGGCGGCCTCGCGGGCGGCGAGGAAGACCAGCACCTCGCTCGCGGGCCGGTCGAGGCCCTCGGTGAACCGGGCGACCGCGCCGGGTAGCAGGGCCGCCGTGCCCTCGGGGCCAAGGGGCAGCCCGATGTCCGAGGAGGTGAGGACCTCGCCGGCGAGCTGCCCGAGCGCCTGGCCGAGCTGCGACCCGAAGG
This sequence comes from Actinomycetospora sp., assembly GCF_055612215.1. Lineage (NCBI taxonomy): Bacteria > Bacillati > Actinomycetota > Actinomycetes > Pseudonocardiales > Pseudonocardiaceae > Actinomycetospora > Actinomycetospora sp. The sequence goes on from NZ_JBVPVA010000405.1 coordinate 930, forward strand.
CCATGCCGCCGACCTGGGCGATCATCCCGAGCATCGGCCCCGCCATCTCGCGGGCCTCGGCGGGCAGGCCCTCGACCCACGCGTCGGCGACGCGGTGCGCCACCGGGTCGCACAGCCGCTGCCACGTGGGGACGGTCTTGTCCACCCAGTCGTTGGGCGACCACGCCGTCACCGTCGAGATCCCCGACGGCAGGGTGGTCGCGTCGTCGAGCCAGAGCTCGGCCAGGCGCACCGACTCCTCGATCGCCGTGCGCTGCTCGGCGGTGGGCTTCGTCGAACCCTGCGCGCCGAGCTGCTGGTGGGCCATCTGCGCCGCCAGCTGGTAGTTCACCGGCCCGCTGCCGCCGCCGGGCCCGCCACCCGCCGAGAGCATCTGCCCGAGCTGGGTGAGCATCTGCCCGAGCTGCCCGAGATCGAACCCCCCGGGGCCGCCCGCACCGCCGGCGCCGAACGCCGCGAACGGGTTGCCGCCCGCACCGCCCGGGCCGAAGCCGAAGCCGCCGCCGGGCCCCTGGCCGCCGGAGCCGGACCCGGAGGACCCCTCGTTGCGGGGGTCGTCGGG
>NZ_JBVPVA010000559.1:0-1659 GCF_055612215.1 Actinomycetospora sp.
CGGTCGCCGACTCCGCCCGCGCCGCGATCGCCGAGCAGGTCACCGCGGGGGTCCACGTGCGGATGGCCGTGCTCTACCACCTGCTCGCCGGGGAGGACGTGGCATGACCACCACGCTCATCAGGAACGTCCGGCCCTACGGCGAGGACCCGACGGACCTCCTCGTCCGCGACGGCGTGCTGGTCGGGTCGGGCGGCGTCGCCGACGACCCCGACGAGACGGTCGACGCCGACGGCCTGATCGCCCTGCCGGGCCTGGTCGACCTGCACACCCACCTGCGCGAACCGGGCGGCGAGGAGGCGGAGACGGTCGCCACCGGCTCGGCCGCGGCCGCCCTCGGCGGCTACACCGCGGTCTTCGCGATGCCGAACACGACCCCTGCCCAGGACTCGCCCGTCGTCGTCGAGCACGTCTGGCGCCGCGGCCGCGAGGTCGGGCTCGTCGACGTGCACCCGGTGGGCGCGGTGACCGTGGCGCTCGGCGGGGAGCGGCTGGCCGAGATGGGGATGATGGCGGCCTCCCCGGCCGGTGTGCGGATGTTCTCCGACGACGGCCGCTGCGTGAACGACCCGCTGATCATGCGTCGGGCGCTGGAGTACGCCCGCTCGCTCGACGCCGTCGTCGCCCAGCACGCCGAGGACCACCGGCTGACCGTCGGGGCGCAGGCCCACGAGGGCCCGGTCGCCGCCCGGCTGGGCCTGACCGGCTGGCCCGCGAGCGCCGAGGAGTCGATCGTCGCGCGCGACGCGATGCTCGCCGCGGCGGCGGGCGCCCGGCTGCACGTCTGCCACCTCTCCACGGCGGGCTCGGTCGAGGTGCTGCGCTGGGCGCGGGCGTCGCTGCTGCCGGGCACGCGGGCCGTCGTCAGCGCCGAGGTCACCCCCCACCACCTGCTGCTCACCGACGCCGCGGCGGAGGACTACGACCCGGTGCACAAGGTGAACCCGCCGCTGCGCCCCGAGGCCGACACGCTCGCGCTGCGGCGCGCGCTCGCCGAGGGCGTCGTGGACTGCGTCGCGACCGACCACGCCCCGCACGCGGTGGAGGCGAAGGACTGCGAGTGGGCGAACGCACGTCCGGGCATGCTCGGGCTGCAGACCGCGTTGTCGGTGGTCGCTGCGACGATGGTGGACGGCGGCCTGCTCGACTGGCGGGGCGTCGCGCGCGTGTGCAGCGAGGCCCCGGCGCTTATCGCGGGGCTGGCGGACCAGGGCCGTCCGATCGCGCCCGGGGAGCCGGCGAACCTCACGCTGGTCGACCCGGCGGCGCGCTGGACGGTGCGCGGTGCGGAGCTGGCGAGCCTCGCGGACAACACCCCGTACGAGGGGATGGAGCTCCCGGTGTCGGTGGTCCACACCATGCTGCGGGGACGATGGACGGTGCGTGACGGGAAGGTAGGGCAGTGAACGATCAGGCGTTGCTGGTGCTCGAGGACGGGACCGTCCACCGGGGCGAGGCGTTCGGGGCGCACGGGCGCACCCTCGGCGAGGCCGTGTTCACCACCGGCATGACCGGCTACCAGGAGACGCTGACCGACCCGAGCTACCACCGCCAGATCGTCGTCTCCACGGCGCCGCACATCGGCAACACCGGGTGGAACGACGAGGACGACGAGTCCGCGCGCATCCAGGTCGCGGGCTACGTCGTGCGGGACCCGGCG
>NZ_JBVPVA010000596.1:0-1122 GCF_055612215.1 Actinomycetospora sp.
GTTGCTCGGGCGCTGGGCAGAGTTGGAGGAAAGAAGGCGAGCTCGCATGCGCGGCAACGTCGGGGACCGGATCATTCAACACGGCCGGCGAGTTGATCAGGCTGATCGGGTCGGCACGATCGTGGAAGTGCGCGGCGAGGACGGTCCTTTCCTGGTGCGCTTCGAGGGGCGGGATCCGTGCCTGGTGTTCCCAGGGCCAGATACCGAGATCACCATGGTGGACGATCAGCCATCATGAGCGTCGGCGATCAGGTGTTGCCGGGCGGCTCACGTACCGGGCAGCGGCAGACCCTCCCGGTAGGCGAACACGACGAGCTGGGCGCGATCACGGGCGCCCAGCTTCACCATCGCGCGGCTCACGTGGGTGCGGACGGTGTCGGGGCTGATGACGAGCTCCCGGGCGATGTCCTCGTTGGACCAGCCGGTGGCCACCCAGGCGACCATCTCCCGCTCGCGGGTGGTGAGCGTGTCCCAGGCCTGACGGCCGGCCCGGGGCCCGTCGCCACGACGTCCCACCAGGGTGATGACCCGACGCGTCACCGACGGGGAGAGCAGCGCCTGCCCGCCCGCGACGACGCGGACGGCCGTCACGAGCTCGGCGGGGACCCTGCTCTTGAGCAGGAACCCGCTGGCGCCGGCGTGCAGCGCCTCGAGGACGTAGTGGTCGATCTCGAACGTGGTGACGACGACGACCCGGACGTGGGCGAGCGCCGGGTCGACGGTGACGGCGCGGAGGACCTCGAGTCCGTGCAGGCCGGGCATCTGCAGGTCGAGCAGCAGGACACGGGGGCGCCGGGACCGGACGAGGGCCAACGCCTCGTGTCCGTCGGTGGCCTCGCCGACGAGGTGCAGATCCGGCTCGCGCTGGACCAGCACCCGCAGGGCATCCGCACGAGCTCGTCGTCGTCGGCCAGGGCGACCGTGATCGTCCCGTCCGCGGCGGCGGTCACCGCGTCGCCCGTCGGGGGAGGCGGGCCTCGACCTCGACACCGGCCGCGGGGTGATCCGTGACCGTGAGCGTCCCGCCGAGGGCTTCGGTCCGGGCCCGTAGCCCGTCCAGGCCGTGTCCCTCCTCGAGCGCCATGCGGGCCCGCAGGCCCGTCCCGTGATCGCGGACGACCA
>NZ_JBVPVA010000767.1:0-1917 GCF_055612215.1 Actinomycetospora sp.
GACGCGCCCGTGCGGCACCGGGGTGGAGAGCGTGACGGTCTCGTGGGTGGCGTCGCGCAGCTCGCGCAGCAGGGGGAGCGCCGCGATCCGCAGATCGGACTCCCGCAGCGCCCGGGCCCCGATCGCCGCCGCCGCGGGCCCGAGCCGGTACTCGCGGCTGGCCGGGTCGAGCGCGACCATCCCGCGGCTCACCAGCGAGACCAGGATGCGGTGCACGACGGCCTTGGAGAGGCCGAGCTCGCGGGCGATCCGGGAGACGCCGAGCGTGGACGGGCCGTCGACGAAGAGCAGGAGCACGTCCGCCACCCGGGACGTCCCCTCCGTGCCGCCGTTGGTCTCGGTCACTCCGCGACCCCTCCCGTCGTACCGCTGGTCGAAACGAAGCGTGGCCCGTCGTCCCGCGGTGCGTCAACCCTCGGCCCGCGCACCATTGCGCTGGAGTCACTGAGCTGCTCAGATGCAGGACAGGAGCTCCTGGAGAGCGTTTCTCCGAGCGGAACGGAGGGCGGAACGATGGCCGACGTCGACCTGCTCGTGGCGGGCGCGGGTGGCGGCCTGGCCGGCGCGCTGCGCGCCGCGGAGGGCGGCGCCGACGTCGTGGTGGCCGAGGCGAACCCGCACTACCGGCGCGGCAACAACACCGCGATGTCCACCGCGATGGTCCCGGGGCCGGGGAGCCGCTACCAGCGCGCGGCCGGCGTCGAGGACTCCCCGGAACGCTTCCTCGCCGACGTGGCCGCGAAGACCCACGGCGAGGCCGACGCCGCCGTCGCCGGGACCCTGGCCCGGGTCGGGGCGCCGCTCGTGGAGTGGCTGGCCGACCGGGTCGGGCTCCCGATCGAGCTCGCCGACGTCGACTACCCCGGCCACTCGGTGCGCCGCGTGCACACCGTCCCCGGGCACCACGGGTCGGCGCTGCTGCGCGGGCTGGCCGACGCCGCCGAGGCCGACCCGCGGATCGACCTGCTGGTGCCGGCCCGGCTGGTGGGTCTGGAGCGCGACGGGGAGGGCTGGCGGGTCCGCCTGCGCCGGCCCGACGGCGACGAGGAGGAGCTCACCGCCCGCGCCGTCCTGCTCGCGACCAGCGGCTACGGGGCCGACCCCGACCTCGTCGCCACCCACCTCCCGGAGATCGCCGGCGCCGCCTACCACGGCAGCGAGTACGCCACCGGGGACGCGCTGCGCCTCGGGGGCGCGCTCGGCGCGGCGTCGACGACCCTCGACGCCTACCAGGGCCACGCCGGGCTCTCGGCCGCGGCGCGCACGCTCGTGACCTGGACGACGGTGATGCACGGCGCGGTCGTCGTCGACACCGAGGGGCGGCGCTTCGGCGACGAGACCGTCGGCTACTCCGAGTACGCCGCGATGCTCGCCGCCCGGCCCGGCGCGCGCGGCTGGGTGGTGCTCGACGCCCGCATCGACGCCGCGACGCGCGGGTTCCGCGACTACCTCGACGTCGTCGAGGCGGGGGCGGTGCGCTGGGCCGACACCGTCGAGGAGCTGGCGGGGCGTCTCGGCGTCGACGCCGCGGTGCTCGGCGCCGAGCTCGCCGACGCGGCCGCGGTGGCGCGGGGGGAGTCCGCGGTCGACCGGGTCGGCCGCCGCCGGGTCGCGGCCCCGCTCGAGCCGCCCTACGCCGCCGTCGAGATCGTGCCGGCGCTCTTCCACACCCAGGGCGGGCTCGCCGTCGACGAGCACGCCCGCGTCCTGGACGCCTCCGGCCGCCCGCTCGGCGGCCTCTACGCCTCCGGCGGGGCCGCGGTCGGCATGTCCGGCCACGGCGCCGCCGGCTACCTCGCGGGCAACGGCCTGCTGCCCGCCCTCGGCCGGGCCTACCGCGCCGCCGAGCACCTGACGTCGATCCTCACCCAGAAGGAGATCCCCGCATGAGCCACGACCTCGTCGTCCGCAACGTCC
>NZ_JBVPVA010000889.1:0-1887 GCF_055612215.1 Actinomycetospora sp.
GCCCCTCAACTCCTTCGGCGTGAACTTCGCCTGCGCGGGTCCTCGCCGTCCAACGAGATGGACTTCGCGGACCCTGCTCTGGCCCAAGGCCTCGAGAGCGTGGGCCGCGATGTCGGTCGAGTGCAGGGCAACGGCGGGCTGAAGCAGAATGCGGCAGACGTCGGCGGCGACGTTGCCATGCCCGATGACCACGGCCGTTTCCTGCGAAAGATCGAACGTGAGATCTCGGAAGTCGGGGTGGCCGTTGTACCACCCCACGAAGTCCACCGAGGCGAGGCTGCCGGGGCGGTCCTCGCCCGGGATGCCGAGGCGCCGCTCGGTCTGCGAGCCCACCGCGTAGACGACCGCGTCGTAGCGCTCCAGCAGCTCCTCGACGGTGACGTCCTCGCCGAGGCAGACGTGGCCGAAGAAGCGGAAGCCCGGCTGGGCCGCGATCTTCTCGTACTGCGTGCTCACCGACTTGATCTTGGGGTGGTCGGGGGCGACCCCGGCCCGCACCAGCCCCCACGGCGTCGCGAGCCGGTCGAACATGTCCACCCGGACCGGCGGGTCCTCGGCGTCCAGCAGGGCCCCCGCCGCGTAGAACCCCGAGGGCCCGGAACCGACGATCGCCACCGCGTGCGTCCGCATGCCCCGATCCTGACGGACGGCGTGACGCGTCGCACGTCCCCGCCCGCGACGGCCGCCGTGGGCGCGCCACGCCGACGATCGCGTGAGCCCTCGAGGACGGCGCGTCGGAAAACGGCCTCGATCGAGTCATCACTCCATACGGCAACCGGCCTGTGGGTGGCCCCGACCTGCGCCGACGATGCTCGTGATGATCGAGAACGGACGGCTCGCCCACGACGGCGACGAGTGGTGGGACCCGACGCCGTGGCGCGCGGACGCGTGGCGGCGCGGGCGGGACGTCCTCGACGTCTACGACGACGACCGCGTGCTCTCCGAGGAGCTCGCGGACGACCTCGTCAACGAGCTCGCCGGCCGGGCCCTCGGCGCCCGTCGCCGGCGCGACCCGGACCGGCCGTGGCGACCGGGCGCCCTCGCGGGCACCGGGGTCGAGGGCCGGGGCACGCGCCCGCGCCGACCGCACCTGCGGCTCGTGCAGGGCTGACGTCCAGGTGAACGATTGTGGTCGTCAGGACGACCGAGATCGTTCACATGGGCGTCAGCGCTTCACCGCGGCGAGCACCACGTAGAACAGCTCGGTCCCGGCCATCGAGAGCCGGTGCCGGAACCGGCGACGCACGACGACGGTCGTGTCGTCGAACCCCGCGAGCATGCCCTCGACGTCGGGCACGTCGTGGTCCCCGCTCTCCTCGCCACCGTCCTTGAGGGTGAGCGCGAGCACCGAGCCCGCCGGGAACGTCGACCACAGCTCGGCCAGCGCGTCGACCGGCACGTGGCCCTCGCCGACCGCCCCCGCCGCCACGAGGGCGTCGAGCCGCTCCTCGCGCACCAGCCGGGCCACCTCGGCGCCGTCGAGGCGCTCGCCGACCAGGTAGTGCTCGTACATCCCCGGACGGTCGCGGTGGGCGGCGTCGCGGGCCTCTCCGATGCCGTCCGCGCCGACCACCACGGTCACCCCGCGGGCGGTCAGTTCCTCGCCGACGACGCCGTTGCCCGCGCCGAGGTCGAACGCCCGCAGGTCCGCGGGCTCCCGCCCGATCGCGGCGCCCGCCTCGACCGCGGCGTCCGCGACGGTGGCCGGCGACGCGCACTGCAGGCGGCGCTGGACGACCTCCTCGTAGAGCCCGGGCACCGAGTACACGGTGGCGTAGTCGTGCAGCACGACCTCGCGGGTCTCGCCGTCGAGGTGCAGGACGAACCGTTCCTCGCCCTGGCGGCGGCCGGGGGTGGGGTCGAGCTCGACGGTGAAGGGGGCGGTCA
>NZ_JBVPVA010000021.1:0-1238 GCF_055612215.1 Actinomycetospora sp.
GTCCCGAGCCGGGAGAGCACCGTGAGGAGCACGTTGCGCTCGAGCGACTGGGCCTCGTCGACGATGACGAACGCGTCGTGCAGCGACCGGCCGCGGATGTGGGTCAGCGGGAGCACCTCGAGCATGCCCCGCTCGATGACCTCCTCGACGACGTTGGTCGAGACCAGCGCCCCGAGGGTGTCGAAGACCGCCTGCGCCCAGGGCGCCATCTTCTCGTTCTCGCCGCCGGGCAGGTAGCCGAGGTCCTGGCCCCCGACGGCGTACACCGGCCGGAACACGACGATCTTGCGGTGCTGCTGGCGCTCGAGGACCGCCTCGAGGCCGGCGCACAGCGCGAGGGCGCTCTTGCCGGTGCCCGCGCGGCCGCCCAGCGACACGATCCCGATGTCGGGGTCGGTGAGCAGGTCGATCGCGATGCGCTGCTCGGCGGAGCGGCCGTGCAGCCCGAAGACGTCGCGGTCGCCGCGCACGAGGCGCACCTGCTTGTCCGGGGTGACCCGCCCGAGCGCGGACGAGCCCCCGCCGAGCAGGCGCAGGCCGGTGTGGCACGGCAGCTCACGGGCCGCGTCGACGTCGGTGACGCCCTCGGCGAAGAGGTCGGTGATCTCGTGGTGGTCGGCCGCGACCTCGGTCATGCCGGTCCAACCGGAGAGCACGACGTCCTGGGCGTGGTACTCGTCGGCGGGCAGGCCCACGGCGGCGGCCTTCACCCGCAGCGGCATGTCTTTGGTGACCAGGGTGATGGTCAGGCCGTCCCGCGCGAGGTTGGCCGCGCACGCGAGGATGCGGGAGTCGTTCTCCGCGGTCCGGAAGCCGGCCGGCAGCACCGACGGGTCGGTGTGGTTGAGCTCGACGTGCAGCGTGCCGCCCTCGGGCGTGATCACGATCGGCTCGTCCAGACGGCCGTGCGTGATGCGGAGGTCGTCGAAGAGGCGCAGGGCCTCCCGGGCGAACCACCCCAGCTCCGGGTGGTGGCGCTTGCCCTCGAGCTCGGAGATGACGACGAGGGGGACGACGACGTCGTGCTCGGCGAAGCGGGTGGGGGCCCACGGGTCGCTGAGCAGGACGGAGGTGTCGAGAACGTAGGTGGTCCGGGCCCGCGGGGCCGGTGACGGGGTGTGGCCAGGGGCTCGGTCCGCGTCCACGGAGGCTGGCTCCGTGGAGAGGGGGACGCTGCCGGACACCGACGGGGGACGCTGGGCGTGCTCTGCGCTCACGGCTACTCCCTCGGCGATCGC
>NZ_JBVPVA010000235.1:0-2036 GCF_055612215.1 Actinomycetospora sp.
GGTCTCGAGAAGATCATCGCGGAGCGGGTCGGCCGCGGCGGCCTCGGCTTCGGCGCCGACATCCGGTCCAAGGCCGAGATGGAGTCCGCCGAGTCGTTCGGCGACACCATGCCCGAGGACCTCATCAAGTTCGGCCTGATCCCCGAGTTCATCGGCCGCGTCCCGGTGATGGCCTCGGTGTCGCACCTCGACAAGCCGAGCCTCGTCCAGATCCTCACCGAGCCGCGCAACGCGCTGGTGAAGCAGTACCAGAAGCTCTTCGAGATGGACGGCGTCGAGCTCGAGTTCGAGCCCGACGCGCTCGGGGCGATCGCCGACCAGGCCATCCTGCGCGGCACCGGCGCGCGCGGCCTGCGGGCGATCATGGAAGAGGTCCTCAACCCCGTCATGTACGACATCCCGAGCCGCGACGACGTCGCGAAGGTCGTCGTCACCGAGCAGACGGTGAAGAACAACGTGAACCCGACGATCGTGCCGCGCCAGCCGGCCCGCCGCGAGCGTCGCGACAAGTCCGCCTGACCCCCTCGCCCGCACCCCGCGAGGCCCGCGCCGGCCTACAGGTGCGGGAGGACCGTCGGTCCGGGCTGCGCGAACGGCAGCGCGGGCGGCGCCACGTGCGCCCCGAGGAACGCCACGACCTGCGGCAGGATCGACCCGATGTAGGTGCCGTCGTGGCGGCCGGGGCTGATGCGGGAGAACTGCGGGTGCGCGAGCGCCACGTAACGTCGCACGGGGTCGGCGAACGCGTCCTTGTCGCCGCACCAGATCCCGGTCGGCGTGCTCGCGAGCTCGGGGTAGAAGCGCAGCGGGTCGTTGGCGATCCAGTCGGCGGTCCCGGCGAAGGGACGCTTCGCGGCCAGCCGCGGGTCGAGGAACAGGCCCGGAGACATCGCGGCCACCGCGCGCACCGGAGCACCCCGGTGCACCCGCTCCCGCGCGTACATCAGCGCGCCCGCGCCGCCCATCGAGACGCCCGCCGCCAGCACCGGCACACCCCGAGTGTCGCGCGCGAGCCCGCGCTGGGTCATCCACGCGGGGAGCTCGTCGAGGAGCATGCGCATCGGGTCGTCGCCGGGTCGGACGGCGTGCCAGTAGTTGTCCCCGCCGTCGAGCGCGGCCACCGTGAAGGGCGGGACGCCCGAGGCCCAGGCCGCGCCGAGGGCGTGCCGCATGCCCGGGTCGCCCCACCACAGCGCGTTGCCCCCGAGCCCGTGCAGGCCGACGCAGAGCGGGAGGGTCGCGCGGTCCCGCCCGGGCGGGGAGCTGACGACGAGCCGCACCGCGCGGCTCCGGGCGGTCGACCCGACCCACTCGACGGTGGTGTCGGCCAGCGTCGAGCGCGGCGCCCGGCTCGGCGCGGGGACACGCAGCCGGACCGGCGCGGGCGTCTCGACGGACCCGGCGAGGGACGCGCTCCCGGCCGCGAGAGCCGCGACGCCCACCGTGGCGGCGCCGCCCGCGAGGAGCCGGCGGCGCGTCAGTCGGCGGATCGGCCCCGGCACCCCGCTCCTCCCACCCGCGCTCCCCCTACCCGTCGACGGTCGTCCCCGTCACCGGGCATCGTCGTCGATGCCGGTCACGCGGGAGGCGCCAGCGTAGATGTTCATCGAGCGCCCACGCAGGAAGCCGACGAGTGTCATGCCCGCGTCGTCCGCCATCTCGACGGCGAGCGACGAGGGCGCCGAGACCGCGGCCAGCGCGGGCACCCCGGCCATCACGGCCTTCTGGGTCAGCTCGAACGAGGCCCGCCCGGACACCATCAGCACCGTGCCGACGGCCGGGACGGCCCCGGTGAGCAGCGCGTGGCCGAGGACCTTGTCGACGGCGTTGTGGCGCCCCACGTCCTCGCGCACCGCCAACAGCGTCCCGTCCGCGGTGAACAGGCCGGCGCCGTGCAGCCCGCCGGTCGAGTCGAAGACCTTCTGCGCGGCCCGCAGCGCGTCGGGCAGCCCGAAGAGCACCTCGGCCGGCAGCTCCACCGGGTCGTCCCCGGGCGGGAACACGGTGCGCGTGCGCACGGCGTCGAGCGAGGCCTT
>NZ_JBVPVA010000259.1:0-10479 GCF_055612215.1 Actinomycetospora sp.
CCCGACCACCGCGGTCGCCCCGACGACGACGGCGAAGGCCACGACGACCGCGAAGGCGGCCACCACCACGACCGTGGCCCCGACGACCACGACGACGCCCTCCGAGCAGGCGGTGCTCGCGGCCGGTGAGTGACACCCGCACGTGACACCCGCCCCGTGATCCCGGCGCCGTGACCTCCGGCGCGTCGACGCCGGAGCGGGAGGCCCTGCCCTGGGAGGTCTGGGCGCTGCTCGCGGGCAGCTTCCTCGTCGCCGTCGGGTTCGGCATCGTCGCGCCCGCCCTGCCCGTCTTCGCCCGCAGCTTCGGCGTCGGGGTGACGGCCGCCGCGGCCGTCGTCAGCGCCCTGCCGGTCCTGCGGCTGCTGTTCGCGCCGGTCTCGGGCCGGCTCGTCGCCCGTGTCGGCGAGCGTGCGACCTACCTCGCGGGCCTGCTGGTGGTCGCCGCCTCGACCGGGGCGTGCGCACTCGCCACGAGCTACGTCCAGCTGCTGGTCTTCCGCGGGCTCGGCGGCATCGGGTCCACCATGTTCACCGTCTCGGCGTTCTCGCTGATCTTCCGGCTCGCCCCGGAGGGCCGACGGGGCCAGGTCAGCGGCCTGTTCACCGGCTCGTTCCTGCTCGGCGGGATCTCCGGACCGGCGCTCGGCGGGGCGCTCGTCGCGGTCGACCTCCGCGCGCCGTTCGTGGTCTACGCGGTCGCCCTCGTGGTGGCGACCGCCGTCGTCGGGGGCCTGCTCGCCCGCTCCACCGGGGTCGGGGTGCGCGCGCCGGACCCGGGCGTGGAGCCGCTGACGATCGCCCGGGCGCTGCGCCGGCCGACCTACCGGGCCGCGCTGGCGTCCGGCCTCGCGACCGGGTGGGCCGTGCAGGGCGTGCGGGTCGCGCTGGTGCCGCTGTTCGTGGCCGTCGCGCTCGGCCGCGAGCCGGTGTGGGCCGGGGTCGCCCTGACCGTGTTCGCCGTCGGGGACGGCGCGATGCTGCTCGCCACCAGCGGGCTCTCCGACCGCCGGGGCCGGCGCCCCGTCGTCGTCGCCGGGCTCGCGATGGTCGCGGCGGGCACCGCGTGCCTGGGGGTGCTGCCGGACCTGGTCGTGCTGCTCGTCGCCTCGCTGGTCGCCGGGGCGGGCGCGGGACTGCTCCAGCCCGCGCAGGGGGCGGCGGTCGCGGACCTCGTCGGGTCCCGGCGCTCCGGTGGCCCCGCGCTGTCCGGCTTCCAGATGGCCTCCGACGTCGGGGCGATCATCGGGCCGCTGGCCGCGGGGGCGCTCGCCCAGTACGCCGGGTTCACGGCCGCCTTCGGGGTCTCGGGGGCGGTCGCGCTGGCCGCCATGCTCGTCTGGCTGGCGACGACCGAGCCCGACGTCCGCACGGGTGCGCCCAGCTCCACCGCGTGAGGCGTGGTTCACCCCTCGCACCCGGGGGCACCCGCCGCCCATGAGCAGCGGCGCCGGGGTCCCGGACGGGATCGTCGAGACCTACGGGGACGCGCTCGAGCAGGCCCTCGACGGGGTCGACCCGCAGGCGCCGCTGTGGTGCTTCGGCGACCAGCTCGGGCCCGCCGTCCACGGCCTGCCCCAGCACGCGGACCGCGAGGTGGTCCTCGTGGAGTCCTCGGCCGTCCTGCGCCGCCGCCGCTACCACCGCCAGAAGCTGCACCTGCTGCTCTCGGGGATGCGCCACCTCGACGACGAGCTCGGTGACCGCGCCACGTACCACCGCACCGCGACCTACCGCGAGGCGCTCGAGAAGGTCGGCCGGCCCGTCGTCGTGCACGAGCCGACGTCCTGGTCCGCCCTGGAGTTCGTGGAGACGCTGCGCGACGAAGGCCTCGTCGCGGCGGTCCTCCCGACGACGACGTTCGCGCGCCCCAAGGCCGAGTTCGCGGCGTGGGCGGGGACGGGCTCGTCGTTCACGATGGAGACCTTCTACCGCAACCAGCGGACGCGCTTCGAGGTGCTGATGGAGGGCGACTCCCCGGTCGGCGGGAAATGGAACCTCGACCACGACAACCGGCAGCCGCCCCCGAAGCGGGCGCGCACGCTGGGTGTGGCGGAGCCCTGGTTCCCCGACGAGGACGCGATCGACGAGGCGGTCCGCGCCGACCTCGACGCGATGGCGCTGGACACCGTGGGCAGCGACGGCCCGCGCCGCTTCGCCGTGACCGCCGACGAGGCCCGGGCCGCGCTGCGCCGCTTCGTCGACGAGCGCCTCGACCCCTTCGGCCCCTACGAGGACGCCGTGCTCGCCGGGGACTGGACCATGGCGCACTCGCTGCTCTCGGTGCCCCAGAACCTCGGCGTGCTGCACCCGCTCGAGGCCGTCACGGCCGCCGAGCAGGCCTACCACGACGGGACGGCCCGCCTGAACTCCGTCGAGGGCTTCGTCCGCCAGGTCCTCGGGTGGCGCGAGTACATCTGGCACCTGTACTGGCACTTCGGGAAGGGCTACCACCGCAACAACACGCTGGGCGCGGAGAAGAAGCTGCCGCGCTGGTGGACCGAGCTCGACGGCGACGCCGTCACCGCGGCCTGCCTCTCGCACACGCTGAACGAGGTCCGCGACCGCGGCTGGGTCCACCACATCCCGCGGCTGATGATCCTGGGCAACCACGCGCTGCAGCGCGGCTACCGCCCGAGCGAGCTCTCGGAGTGGTTCACGACGTCGTTCGTCGACGGGTTCGCCTGGGTCATGCCGCCCAACGTCGTCGGGATGAGCCAGCACGCCGACGGCGGGCGCCTCGCCACCAAGCCCTACGCCTCCGGCGGCGCCTACCTCAACCGGATGACCGACCACTGCGGGGACTGCGCCTTCGACCCGAAGGTCCGCGTGGGGGAGAAGGCCTGCCCCTTCACCGCGGGCTACTGGCAGTTCGTGCACCGCCACCAGGACCTGCTGCGCGCCAACCAGCGCACCGCCCGGGCCGTCGCGAGCATGGACCGGCTGAAGGATCTCGAGGCGGTCCTCGAGCAGGAGCACGGGCGCCGCGACTTCTGAGGGGGCACGACCCCTCATGGCCGCCTGACCCGGCCTGGCTACGGTGGTGGACATGGCCAGGAACCAGCAGGCGGGCCGGTCGCGGCCGAAGACGTCGGGCGGGGCGCCGGCGGGCCGGGGGCGCAACCCGGTCTCGAGCGGGCGCCGGTCCCCGTCGGTGGGGAAGTCCCGGACGCCGACGATCATCGCGGTCGTCGTGCTCGTGGTCCTCGTCGGCGTGATCGCGGTGGCCGTCTACTCCGCGAACGCGAACAAGACCGCGGCGCAGCCGGCCAACCAGCCGATCACGCCGGTGTCGGCCACCTACCAGACGCGCGTCGACGGCACCGTCGTCGTGGCGGGCAACGGCCCGACCACCCTCGACGTCTACGAGGACGCGCTCTGCCCGGCCTGCAAGCAGTTCGAGTCCCTCGACGGGCAGAAGATCACCGACGGGCTGAACGCCGGGAAGCTCACCGTCCGGTACCACATGGTCAACCTGCTCGAGCAGAACTCCACCCCGCCCGGCTACTCGACCCTCGGCGGCAACGCGATCATGTGCGCGGCCCAGAACGGGGCCTTCCCGACGCTGCACAAGACGCTCTACGACCGCCAGCCCGAGGAGGGCGGCGCGGGCTACACCGTCGACGACCTGGTGACCCTCGGGAAGAACTCCGGCGCGGGGCCCGGCTACGAGGCCTGCGTGCGCGGCAACACCTACGCGGGCGCGGTGGCCCAGAACTACCAGCAGGCGTCCACCGACCCGGCCCTGCAGCAGCAGTCCGGCGGGAGCAAGGGCTTCGGGACGCCGACGATCGTGGTGAACGGCAGGACCGTGAGCCCGAACGACCCGGCCCTGGCGGCCGCCCTGGGGTGACGCCGGGCGGTCCACCCCCCGTGGTCACGAGCGGCCACCCGCGGTGTACCGTTTCGCGGCGTTGGGGCTGTGGCGCAGCTGGTAGCGCATCACACTGGCAGTGTGAGGGTCAGGGGTTCGAGTCCCCTCAGCTCCACCCACGGATGTACGAGGCCCGCCGGCCACCAGGTCGGCGGGCCTTCGTCGTCTCCGGACACGCCGTCGTACGACGGACTGTCGTTGATACCGTCACCCGGCGAGCCGCACGGCCCGCGGGCGGTTACGATCGCCGGGTCAACCAGCGCGGCCCCACACGTCCGGGGCCGCCGCCAGAGGAGGCACCCGTGGGCAGGAGGCATCCGTGACGGCCGTCGCACCGAAGCCGATCTCGACCACGCCGTACCCGGCGCGGGAGTCGAAGCGCGGCTCGTTCGTCGGTCGGATGCTGAAGACGACCGACCCCAAGGATCTCGGGATCCTCTACCTGATCACGTCGTTCGCCTTCTTCCTGATCGGCGGACTGATGGCGCTGCTGATGCGCGCCGAGCTCGCCCAGCCGGGCCTGCAGTTCCTCTCGGTCGAGCAGTACAACCAGCTGTTCACCATGCACGGCACGATCATGCTGCTGCTGTACGCGACGCCGATCCTCTTCGGCTTCGCCAACTACATCGTGCCGCTGCAGATCGGGGCGCCCGACGTGGCGTTCCCGCGGCTGAACGCCTTCTCCTACTGGCTGTTCCTCTTCGGCGGGACGATGGTCGTGTCCGGGTTCTTCACCCCGGGCGGGGCCGCGAGCTTCGGCTGGTTCGCCTACTCGCCGCTGTCGGACTCGCTCTACACCCCCGGCTACGGCGCCGACCTCTGGATCGTCGGCCTCGCAGTCTCCGGTCTGGGCACCATCCTCGGCGGCGTCAACTTCGTGACGACGATCGTGTGCATGCGCGCCCCGGGCATGACGATGTTCCGGATGCCGATCTTCACGTGGAACATCCTCGTGACGGTCGTGCTCGTGCTGCTCGCCTTCCCGATCCTCACCGCCGCGCTGTTCGGCCTGCTGGCCGACCGCCACCTCGGGGCGCACATCTTCGACCCCGCCAACGGCGGCGTCATCCTCTGGCAGCACCTGTTCTGGTTCTTCGGGCACCCCGAGGTCTACATCGTCGCGCTGCCGTTCTTCGGCATCGTCACCGAGATCTTCCCGGTGTTCAGCCGCAAGCCGATCTTCGGCTACAAGACGCTGATCTACGCGACGCTGTCGATCGCGGCGCTGTCGGTCGCGGTGTGGGCGCACCACATGTACGCCACCGGGGCCGTGCTGCTGCCGTTCTTCTCGTTCACGACGTTCCTGATCGCCGTGCCGACCGGCATCAAGTTCTTCAACTGGATCGGCACGATGTGGCGGGGTCAGCTGACGTTCGAGACGCCGATGCTCTTCGCGGTCGGCTTCC
This sequence comes from Actinomycetospora sp., assembly GCF_055612215.1. Lineage (NCBI taxonomy): Bacteria > Bacillati > Actinomycetota > Actinomycetes > Pseudonocardiales > Pseudonocardiaceae > Actinomycetospora > Actinomycetospora sp. The sequence continues at coordinate 5,278 of NZ_JBVPVA010000259.1, forward strand.
TCGTGACGTTCCTCTTCGGTGGCCTCACCGGCGTCCTGCTCGCCGCGCCGCCGCTGGACTTCCACGTCTCGGACTCGTACTTCGTCGTGGCGCACTTCCACTACGTGCTGTTCGGCACGATCGTGTTCGCGACCTACGCCGGCATCTACTTCTGGTTCCCGAAGATGACCGGCCGGATGATGAACGAGCGCCTGGGCAAGTTCCACTTCTGGGCCACGTTCGTCGGGTTCCACACGACGTTCCTGGTGCAGCACTGGCTGGGCAACGAGGGCATGCCGCGCCGCTACGCGGACTACCTGCCCTCGGACGGGTTCACCACGCTGAACACGATCTCCTCGATCGGCGCGTTCATCCTCGGTGCGTCGACGCTGCCGTTCATCTGGAACGTGTTCGCGAGCTACCGCTACGGGCGCCCGGTCGAGGTCGACGACCCGTGGGGCCACGGCAACTCGCTGGAGTGGGCGACGTCCTGCCCGCCGCCGCGGCACAACTTCACCGAGCTGCCCCGGATCCGCTCCGAGCGCCCGGCGTTCGAGCTGCACTACCCGCACCTCACCGAGCGCATCCGCATGGAGGCGCACGTCGGGGGCGACGGCGCGAAGAGCATCGGTGAGGCCGCCGCGGGCGTCACCGGGCAGGAGCACATCCCGGGCAGCGACCCCCGGAACCGTTGATCGACGCCTGCCATCGCCGAGGAGGCTCCGAGATGGCCGACCACAGGACTCTGCCACTGGACACCGACGAGGCCAGGGCGCTGCGCGCGATGGCCCAGGAGCTCACCCGCGACGACCCCGACCTCCTCTCCGAACCCACCTGCTGCGGAGCCCGCGCGAGCCTCCCGCAGCTCATCGAATTCGGTGTCTACCTGCTCGCGATCGGTCTCGTCGCGGGGCTGATCGTGGCCTGTCTCGGGCCGCTGTCCGCGTTCGTCGTGGGCGCGGGCCTGCTCGTGGCGGCGACCATCAAGGCGGCGACGAGTCGTCCTGGATGACCGGCGTCGTCACCCCGGGAGGTGGGGTGGCGCTGGGTGCGGTCATCGAGCTGTTGCCGAAAGTGACGCCCGATCGTCCTCGCTGTCGGTGTGCAGCAGGAGCATCGTGGCGCGATGAACCTGGTCATTCACCCGCTCGACCCGGACGACGCCCAGCACGCGAGGCCCCGCCGCCCGGTCACGGCTCCGGGCAGGGATCCCGCGCCGCCTCCGACGACGGTGCCCAGCCCCTCGGCGCGGATCAGCCGACGCCCTCTCGGGCGGGGCTCGGGAGCGCTGTTCACCGTCGCGGGTGCTGTCGGAGCTCACGACGCCGCGATCCTGAGCCGGTGCCTACACACCCAGCTCGACCAGTGCGCCGCGACGGCTCCCGAGGCGTCGGCGGTGATCGTGCTCGACCTGACCGAGATCGAGTCCTACGGCTCGGAGCTGGTGGAGCTGCTGGTGGTCGCCGAGCAGCGCGCGAGGACGCTCGCGGTCGGCCTGCACGTGCTCGAGCTCGGTCGCAGTGGCCTGCGCGAGCAGTGGCAGACCCGTCGCGGCCCTGGATCGGATCCGGTCTGAGCCGCGCCGATGACCCCGCGAGCGGGGCAACCGCCGTGGCACTGGCAGCGGCCGGACCGGCTCCGTGACCGCTGGGTGAGCGCTTGTCCGTCGTGCCGTCGCCCAGCCATCGCCAACTGATTGCCCCGCCTGCGCTCCGGGAGAAGAATCGGCGACTGTGCTGGGTACCGCGGGGTTGCAGGTTCTGGCGTCCTGCGTTGCCCGGGAACGGACGCGGCTTGGACATGGACGCGCCGGCCGGAGCTATGACCGCCTGAGGAACGACCCTCGAGCGGGCCATCTGCTCCTGCCAGGGCCACGGGAGGCCCGCGAAGCAAATCATGAAGGTCGAGCAGTCGGCCCGCGATGATCCGTCCGGTCGTCGCAACATCAAGCTGGAGCAGCCGGTGAGCCTCGAGCGGGTGCGCCTGCCGTGCCATGTCATCGGTCGCGAGCGGGATTCTGCCCGGGCCCCACGGAGGGACACGGGGACCGAGGCTCCGGCCTCACTCCTCGGGCGGGATGTCCTCCGGATCGACTCCCACCCGGCGGTGGATCTGGCACTGGTCGTTGGTGACCATGTCGACCTGAACCGCCGTCTGCAGAGCGCGCCCTGCCATTAGATCGATCAGTTCCCGCACGCTCGCGGGGACGAGCCTCACACGCGCGACCGGTCCCACGCGATCGGCTCAGTCGCTGCTGCGCTCGAGGACGGCATCGAGGAAGGGCCCGAGGTCGATTCGGGCCTGGTTGATGACCGGGCCGAACTGCTCGAGCAGCCCGTCATGGATGTCGGTGACCGCGGCGATGACGAGGGCGAGGTCGGCGATGTCGAGGACCCGGCTGCCGCCGCGGTGACCGCGGCGGATGTCCTCCCAATTCACCGCGACCAGTCCGGTGCCCGGCTCGGTGGTGATCGTGACGTCGTTGCCCAGCCACTCGAGGTGGCTCGGGACGCCGTGATGGTGGTCCTGACCCATGTCCTTGCGTGCCCACCTCCAGACCCGCCTAAGCGCTGCGGTAGTGATGTGCCCGGCCGGGGATGTCCGGCGCGTCGTGGACCGGGCGGTGAAACCGGTCGGGTTCCGTGCTCGAGACGACCTCCTCGACCATTGTCGAGCGCGGTACTCCGCGTGGTGGACGCGGTCGGCAGTCTGTCGACGGCAAGACTGGGCAGGTCCAGAGGGACCACGCCGTACACCCGCTGGTCATCAGATGGGGGGCCTGTCGACACACATCCGCACGAGTACTCGCCTGATTCAAGAGCGAGTACTCAGGTGCGAGTACACGCCCCCGCGCCAGCAAGGACGTGGGTTCGCCACCAAAGGCCATCGCCGCCGGAGTCCCCGAACGCGACCTGTAGCTGCGGTCGCTGGCGCTCGCGCGCCTCCATGGACCCCTACGTTGAGGCCGTTCGCACCTTCGACCCCACCAGCGCGACCCACTGGCTCGGCTGAACGGAGGGGACATGCCCGTGGACTCGGAGCCGTCGGACTTCGACGATCTCGATCGGGGGATTCTGCACGCTCTGCAGGTCGATGCACGCGCTCCGTTCCGTCGCATCGGGGAGGTCCTGGGGGTCTCTGACCAGACGATCGCCCGACGCTATGCGCGTCTGCGTCATCGACGGGCGCTGCGGGTGCTCGGGATGTCGGACCCGGTGGTCGTCGAGGAGCAACAGTGGCTGTTCCACCTGCGGGTGGCGCCCGACGGCGCCGAGGAGATCGCTGACGGGCTTGCCGCGCGGCCGGACACGTCGTGGGTCGCGCGCTGCGCGGGGGGCGCGTCGATCGTTGGCACGGTGTACGGCGCGGGCGCGGAGCCCTTGCTGCTCGACACGCTGCCACGTACTCGCCAGGTTCTCGACGTGGCGGCCGATCAGGTCCTGCGGATCTTCTACGGTGGGGCGGGGCAGCCGTACTCGAAGCCGGGACCGTTGAGCGAGGAGCAGGTCCAAGCACTGGCTCGACATCTCCCCGAGTCCACCACCGACCCGATCGCCGAGCCGGCCACCGGGTCGACCACAGAGCAGATCGCGGCGACCACCGACCGGACCGGATCGGGGGTGGCGCTCGACGCGGTCGACCGCCGGCTCCTCGCGGTCCTGCGCGGCGATGGGCGGGCAACGATCGAGCAGCTGGTGGAGTCCACCGAGGCGTCCGCGTCGACGGTGCGACGTCGGCTGCAGCTCATGCGCTCCAGCGGAGTCCTGCGCTTCGACGTCGATGTGATCCCGGCGCTGCAGGAGCTGACCGCGCGCACGTTGGTGTTCGCGATGGTCGCGCCCGCCGAGCTGGGTCGGGCCGGGGAACTGGTCGCCGAGCACGGCGAGGTCGGATTCGCCGCGGCTACCACCGGATCCAGCAACCTGTTCTTGAGTGTGTCCACCTCTGGGCTCCCGGCGCTCTACGACTACCTGACCGTGCGGCTCGGGGAGCTCCCGGAGCTGCGGTCGCACTCCGCGATCCCGGTCCTTCGCACTGTGAAGGCAGCGACCACGCGCTACAGCGCCCGAAGGCCCGGCGCCGGAGACCGCTCGGCCTGACGATCTCTCGGCGACCTGCCTCCGATGGGTGTCCCGGTGCACCGGGCCTGGCGTCGAGATGTGACCGCCCTTGCCGCGCCTGTGTCGATATCGCGTCACTTCTGCGCCTGCACGGGCCAGTCACAGCGATAGTTATGCACACTTCGAGTCGTACCGGTGTTCGGGACCGGAGTAGCCCGAGGGAGGGCATCAGGGTGGCGGCTTACGCGCCGGAGATGTGGAGCGAGCTGTTCGTGGCCACAGCGGGCGCGATGGCGGCGCTGGCCGGGTTGATCTTCGTGGCGGTGACGCTCAACCACGAGGAGGTCCTGGCCAGCCCCGGGCTCCCGCCGCTGGCGGCGCGCTCGGTGGGGACCCTGCTCGCGCTGGTGGTGATGAGCACCTTCGGGCTCGCCCCCGGCCAGGACGCCGACGTGCTTGGGGTGGAACTGGTCGTGCTGGGAGGTGTGGTCACCATTCTGCTGGTGGCCTCCACACTGCGGGCCAGCTCCCCGGACGACCCCACGCGCTACGCCGCTGTGCTCACCGCGATCTCGTTGATCTCGAGCCTGCCGATGGCGATCGCGGGGTTGTCGCTGCTGCTGGGCTGGGGCGGGGGGCTGTACTGGGTCCCCGCCGAGATCCTCACCGCGCTGGGCGCGTCGATGTACGGCGCCTGGGTGCTGCTCATCGAGATCCGTCGCTGACGACCGTGAGACCACAGCTAACCGGGCCTGGTCCTGGTCGGCTGACACACCTCGAAGCGACCGGGACAACAGGCACGACCAGCACCGAGGTCATGATCGTCGCCGCAGGGGCGATCGGAATGAGCACAGCAGCGTTCCCCGATCCACACCGTCTTCCTCACCGCCGGGCTCCCGGTCCTACTCGTCGCGCAGCCATCCACTGCTGGTGCGCTCTCGCGGTTTCCGCGCCCACCCCGACACGCAACCACGTCTGTCACCCAGGTCCGAGCACTCGAATCCGACACCGAAGGAATCAGGCACACCATGTCCGAGCTCAAGGTCCTCATCGCCGGCAGCGGTCTGGGCGGGCTGACCCTCGCCCAGTCGCTGCGCGGCCACGACATCGACGTCGCGCTGTTCGAACGCGACGCCAGCCCCTGGGACCGTCCCCAGGGCTA
>NZ_JBVPVA010000281.1:0-1755 GCF_055612215.1 Actinomycetospora sp.
GGGTTCCCCAGCTCCGAACGCAGGGCGGAGTGGCCGAGTGGTTTAGGCAAGGGCCTGCAAAGCCCTGTACGCGGGTTCGATTCCCGCCTCCGCCTCGGGCGATTAGCTCAGTGGGAGAGCGCTTCCTTGACACGGAAGAGGCCACTGGTTCAATCCCAGTATCGCCCACCACAAAGGCCCTGGTCACGACGGTGACCAGGGCCTTCGTCATGCGCGGGGCGTGGCCCCGGCAACGCTCAGACGCGCGCCGGGGGCAGGACGCCGAGCCGGGTGAGGTCGGCGCCCAGCAGGTCGGCGATGCGCTGGTGGCCCGTCCACGTCGGGTGGATGTGGTCCTCGCCGATCAGCGCCGCCTGCGCGTCGGTGAACCAGCCCTCGGCGATCGCGTCGACGTAGGGCAGCCCCGCTGCGCGGGCCGCGTCGCCGACGGCCCGGTCCACGCTTCCCAGCGCGGCGGCCTGGGCCGAGTTCGACGCGACCGGGCCCACGACGACGATCCGGGTCCGCGGCAGCGCGCGGCGCAGGTGCGCGTAGAGCGCCGTCGCGGCTCTCCCCACCGCGGCGACGTCGGCGCGGCCGTCGTTCTGCGAGCCCTCGACGACGAGGACGTCCGGCCGCGCGGCGACCATGCGGTCGACCTGCCCGCCGTCGTAGGGCAGCGTCCCGGGCAGTTGCGCCACGTAGCCCGTCCCGCCGATCGCGGTGGTTCCCCACCGCCAGCCGACCCGCTCCGCGACCATCATCGGGAAGCCCTGGCCGCCCGCGCCGCCGAGCGCGGTGCCCGCGGCGAAGGAGTCGCCGATGACGCCGAGCATCGGCCGGGTGTCCGCGGCGGTGATCGACACCGGCCGGACCTCGGCGGCCGCGTGGTCGTCGGTGCGGGTCTTCACGACGAGCAGGCCGGCGAGCACGGCGAGCACGACCGCCGCGGTCACGGTGACGATGCGCATGGTCCCCCTTCGATGGCCTTCCCCCGGACCTCGTCGCGGATCGGCCCGCCGTTAGGCGCCCGGCGCGGACCTCACCCGGTGGAGTGACGCGTGGCCGGGGCGAGCGGCGCACCTGGGCGAGACCTGAAGGCCCGGGTCGGCGTTCGGAGCAGCGCCTGCCGACGTCCGGCGGCGCCGGGCACCGTTGGTCGCACGCCAGCGCCCCCTGCGCGGCCTCCGGAGCGCGACGCTCTCAGCTCCGGGGCCGGTCGACGCGGGCTTCCCTACCGTCATCGCCGCGCCCGCCACGGCTCCCCCGACGCCGCGGCGGGCCCCGCTCCCCACACCGGAAGGTTCTCGTCCATGCGACCCGACCTGCAGCAGGACCCGCGTCCGGAGTTCGGCATCCCCGGGCCCAGGGACACGGGCGTCGGCCGGCACGACGACCGCGCGGCCGGCCCGCAGGGCCCCTGGTCGGGCCCGCAGCGCGCGGCGGGCCCCTGGACCGGGAACACCCCGGTGCCCGGCCCCTACTCGGGCCCGCAGCCCGCCGTCGGGCCGTACTCCGGGCCCCAGCCCGCGGCCCCGCGCCCGGCGCACACCGGCTCGTGGTCGGCCGCCGAGCGGGCCTCCGCCGGCTACGACGCCGCCGCCGTCCGGCAGGCCGCCGAGCCGACCGTGCGTCACCAGCAGCGGGCCGAGACCCCGCCCTACGAGCCCACCGCCTACGAGTCGGCGCCGGCCGCGTACGAGTCGGGCCGGTTCGACGCGGCCCGAGCGGCCCGTTACGAGACCGGCGGCTACGAGCGCCAGGACGGTCACCCCA
>NZ_JBVPVA010000401.1:0-1786 GCF_055612215.1 Actinomycetospora sp.
TCCTCCGGCCACATCCTCGGGCCGCCCGTCAGCTGGCACCCTCGACGAATGGACGACGTCGACCGGCTCGCCACCCCTGCGCTCCCCGACGGCGTCCCGCCGCTCGCGGCCGAGGACCACGTCTGCCCCGACTGCCCGATGGACTTCGCGACGACGACCGTGGACGACGTGCGGGCGATCGTCGCGGCCGTCCCGCAGCAGGCCCGCGACCTGCTGGAGGACCATCCCGACGAGGCCTGGCGCGTCCGGGGCGCCGACGGGAGCTGGTCCGCGGCGGAGTACCTGTGCCACGTCCGCGACGTCTACGCCGTGTTCACCATCCGGCTCCACCGCGCCCGCACCGAGGACGATCCCGCCCTCGAGCCGATGTTCAACGACCTCCGTGCTCGACGCTTCGATTACGCGCACGCCGACCTGGGTCCGGCCGTCGACCTGCTCACGCCCCACGTCGCGGGGTTCCTGGCCGAGCTCGACCGCCTCGGCGAACCGGACCGGGTGCGGCCGGTCCACCGCTACCCCGGGGAGCAGCGCACCGCCTTGTGGCTCGCCCGCCAGGCCGCCCACGAGGGGCGACACCACCTGCTCGACATCGCGGGTGCGCTGCGCGCTCGTGAGCAGTAGTCCGTGTCATAGGGCGGAGAAGTGCGCACGAGCGCGGAGCGCACCTGCCTACTCACGGGCGCGGAGAGCACCCAGGGCCTCGTCGCGTTCCCGACGGGCCTCGTCGCGCTCGTCGACGACCTCGGCGGTCCGGGCGCGCTCGTGGTCGAGGTCGGCGCGCAGGTCGAGGATCTCCGCGGCGCTGGCGAGGGTGTGGCCCTCGTCGGCGAGGGCGCGCAGCGCGACGACGCGGTCGAGCTGGTTGCGGGAGTAGCGACGGTGGCCGCCCTCGGAGCGGGACGGGGTGAGGAGCCCGGCTGCGTCGAGGCTGCGCAGGAATGCCGGCGGGACGTCGAGCAGCTCGGCCGCCTGGCCCATGCCGTAGGTGGGGTGGTCGGGATCGTCGAGGCGGTCGAGCGCCATGGTCCTCCTGTGTCGTGGGCCGGAGCCCGGACGCGCGCGAGCGGGGCGGGTCGTCGACCCGCCCCGCTCGGCCCCTCAGAGTGGTTCGGTACGGGCCGGCCCGTCGGGCGCGGCCCCGGTGGTCGTGGTGATCGTCAACTGGACGGGGACATCACCTCCTCGGGTTCCTGATGTGGTCGGGACGTCGAGGAGGGTCAGCTCGCGTGCTCCTCCTTCTCCGGTCCCGGGGCGGCCTCGTTCCCGGAGTCGATCGTGCGCGGCGCGGCGGTGTGCTCGACGCTGACGCGGCGCGGCTTGGAGCGCTCGGCGACCGGGATGGTCAGGGACAGGACGCCGTCGACGTACGAGGCGTGGAGCTGGTCGAGGTCCAGGTCACGGCCCATGGTCAGGCGGCGGCTGTAGTGCCCGCGCGGACGCTCGGCGATCATCCACTCGGCCGCGTCGCTCGGGGCGCTGCGCTCCGCGCTGACGGTCACGGTGTTGCCCTCCACCGAGATGTCGATCGAGCCGGGGTCCACCCCGGGCACGTCGAAGGTGGCGACGACGTGGTCCCCGGCGCGGTACAGGTCCATCGGCATCCCCGTGCCGGCCTGGCCGCGGCCGCCGGTGAAGCGGTCGAGCGAGCGGAACGCGTCGAAGGGGTCGTAGTTCAGCAGCACGATCGGTCACTCCTTCCATCACCGCACTGCGTACCTCAAGGCGACTGACGTAGATAGTTATAGCTCCACCTACAGATTCACGCAAGTCGGTGTTGCAGGTTCAT
>NZ_JBVPVA010000468.1:0-2115 GCF_055612215.1 Actinomycetospora sp.
GGTCACAGCAGGTGGTGACGAGCGTGTCGCATTCGACGCGTGGTCCACTCTGATATGCGCGGGTTGGTTACCGCAGGACGGACTGTTCGGCTGGAGCGTTCGCGGGTCTAGAGATCGAGCGTGGTTCACCGATCATCGACCGAGAACTGCTCATAGGGCGTTCGCGTATCGCTCCCAGGCGCTGCCGTCACCGCACGCCGTAATCGACCGGAGTCGTGTCGAGGATCGGGGCTATTTCTCGAAGGTGGCCGCGACCAGCACCAACCGGCGAGCTCTCGGGCCACCGCGGCGTTGGCGATCACGGGCCGCTTGTGGCGGGCGTCGAAACCCTGCCACCGGTGGTGCAACCGGCGCGTGCCCAGCTGGCCGCGGGCCCGGGCGGCCGGGCTCGCGGGGTCCCAGCGGCGGCGCAGGTCGGTCCCGGGACGACGGTAGGGCGCCCGCTGGTGCCACGCCGCCTCGACCAGCAGCCGGCGGGCGTGGGCGTTGCCGGTCTTGGTGATCCCGCCCTGCGAGCGCGAGGCCCCGGACGAGGACTCGGTGGGCACCAGGCCCACGAACGCACCGATCGAGCGCCCCGTGAACCGGTGCCAGTCGCCGATCTCCACCGCCAACCCGAACCCGGCAACGTCGCGACCCCGCGCAGGCACCCCAGCCGGGTCACCATCGGGGTGTAGCTGCTCTCGGCGGCCATCGCCGTGATCGCCGCGTCGAGCCGGGCGCGGCGGTCCACGGTGGCCAGCATCGTGTCCATCGGGGTGTCGAAAGCCATCTGTAGCCCGGGGACGATGAACCGGTGCGTGCGAAGCCACTGCTCGTGGTTCGCCGTCCACGGCTTCCCCCCGGAATAGACGATGCCCAGGCGCAGCAGCAATTTCGAGAGCCGGTGACGCGCCGACATCAGATCCCCGCGGACGTCCTCGCGGGCCCGCACCAGATCCCGGGCCGCTTCCTGCTCCACACTCGGCACGGCCACCTCGCTGATCTCATCGAGGTGCAACAACCGCGCCAGATGCCGCGCATCGCGGACATCGGTCTTGACCCGATCCCCGCTCGGGCTTGCAGTGAAGCGCCCCGGGTTCAGTGGAGGCTGGGTTCTCCCGAGAGCGGGTGTTCTCGGGTGGCTTGCTGACGGTAGTGGGTCTGTTCGCGTTCCACGGGTGGGACGTTGCCGATCATCGAGTGCAGTCGCTGGTGGTTGAACCAGTGCGCCCACGACAGAGCCGCGAGCTCGAGGTCGTCGACGGTGCGCCACGGCCCGTCGCGGCGCACGCACTCGGACAGCTTCGACGGCGCCGCGACCCGGCACTCAATCCCCCGCCGGGCGCAACTCGCGCGCCAACCCGAACCCGGTCGGGCCGGCCTCATAGGTCACCGCCACTGGCCCGGGTAGCTCACCGAGCCAGCCCAGCACCTCCCGCGGGGCGCGGGAACCGGGTGTCGCTCGAAGAGCTCACCGGTCGCTGCGTCCAGCCCGCAGGCCACGATCGAACGTGCGTGCACGTCCAACCCCACACTCGTACGCTGACCACTCACTGGGCCCCCCACATCTTGTGGCTCTACCGCCAGGACCCACTTCCTGCCGGCAACCCACGTTCACATATGAGCGGGGCTCCAGCCCCCATACCGTCTAGCTTCCGCCACGGATCAGCTACCGCCTCCGCTCATTTCTGGGCTACTCGACCGGGTGCTCGTCGCGGCCCTCGACCTGGGCGATCTTCGCTACGGCCCACCGCATCGGGGGCGCTCGTGACGTCCAGTCGCTCAGGGCGCCCCGCCGGTGTGGGTCGTCCCGCGCGGGTCGCCGCTGCTGGTGCCATTCGATGAGTGCGGCGAGCGCGGTGGTTAGGCCGGCGAGGATCCCGAGCAGAACGACCACGACCGCCATGGCGGCGACCGCGGCGATGCCGACGATGATCAGCAGGAACAGCAGCGTCCCGGCAGCAGACGTCATTGCGGCCCTTCCCGTGCTCGGGGTCGCGCCGGTGGCGCGTCCACTCGGGCTGCCTGGTCGACCGAAAGACCTGGTCGGGCGGTCGGACCTCGGGGACGGGCAGCACCCGACTCGTGGCACCTTCCCCGTCGATCTCGACAGCACACGCCGTCCCGTTCTTG
>NZ_JBVPVA010000629.1:0-2508 GCF_055612215.1 Actinomycetospora sp.
GCACCCGGGGGTCGGGACGTACCACGGCACCGGCTTCCCGGTGCACGCCTCCGGCCCGGGTGCGACGCCCCCGGCCCCGACCGGCCCCCCGCCGCTGCTCGGGCAGCACACCGCCGAGGTCCTGGCGGAGGCGGGTTACGACGAGGACGAGATCGCGGACTTCCCGACGGGCTGACGCGCGGTGCTCACGCCCCGCCCCGCAGCAGCTCCCGGACCTTGAGCGTCCGCAGCCGGTTGAGGGCGGCCGCGACCTCGTGACGGCGCGGGACGACGAGGTCGGTGGCGTCGCGCGGGCCGCCGAGCAGGGCGTCGACCCCGGTCCGGGCGAGCTCGGCGTCGAGGAGGTCGAGGCCCTCGCCCAGCGGGATCGTCCCGTCGAGCACCCCGTCGCCCAGCAGCGCCAGCGCCCGCCCGATCCCGGTGACCTGGGAGCGGTCGACGATCTGCTCCACGGCGGCGAGGTCGACGTCCTCCTCCCCGAAGGTCAGGGTGTCGACGCCGCGCGCGGTGACGCGGCGCTTGCCCTGCCGGCCGGTCGGGTCGAGCGACGACGGGTCCACGACGCGGCGGGTGACCGGCGGGAAGCCCGAGTGCTCGACGGCCCGCGTGGTCCCCTGCGCGGCGATCTCGTGGGCGCGCGCCGTCACCTCGGAGGCGGCGTAGGAGTCCATCATGACCACGGTGTCGGCGACCCCGAGGTAGTCGCCCGACCCGCCCATGACCAGCACCGACGACACCCCGCGCTCGGTGTACAGCGGGCGGATGCGCTCCACGAACGGCACGAGCGGCTCGGTCTCGATCAGCTGCTGCATCCGGCCGTCGCGGATCATGATGTTGGTGGCCGAGGTGTCCTCGTCGACGAGCAGGACCCCCGCGCCGGCCTCGACCGCCTCCACCATCGACGCGGCCTGGCTGGTGGAGCCCGAGGCGTTCGTCGTGGAGAAGTCGTCGGTGGGCTCGCCGCTCGGGAGGTGCGAGACGAACGCCGAGACGTCGGTGCGCACGACGCTGCGGCCGTCCTCCGCGCGGACCTTCACGGCGTCGGCGCGGGCCACCACGCGCTCGCGGCCGTCCCCGGGCCGGTGGTCGTACACCCCCGCCTCGATGGCGCGCAGCAGCGTCGACTTGCCGTGGTAGCCGCCGCCGACGATCAGCGTGACGCCCTGCGGCACGCCGAGGCCGGTGACGTCGCCGGCGTTGGGCGTCGGGATCGTCACGCGCAACGACGCCGGCGACCCGAACGGCGTCGCGCCCTCCAGCGGGCGGTCGTCGACCCCGGAGCGGCGCGGCAGCACCGCCCCGTCGGCGACGAACGCGACCAGCCCGCGGTCAGCCAGCGCGGCTCGCAGCGCCACCGCGTCCTCGACGGTGGTGACGAACTCCCGGGCCGCGCGGCGGTCGTCGTCGGGGAGCTCGTCCCAACGCAACCGCGCGACGGCGGCCGGCAGCGTCTCGCCGAGCAGCGTCGCCGCCTCCCGCCCGAGGATGCGGCGCTTCGGGCCGGGCATCGGCACACCGAGCTCGACGGTGACGGTGCCGTCGGCGTCGATCCGTCCGGCGCTGCGCTCGAGGACCTCGGGGCCGCCGGCGTCGACGTAGACCGGCGTGCCCCGCAGCGCGCCGCGCAGGCGGTGGAGCAGGAACCCCGACAGCGCCCGGCGACGGTCGGCCGTCGTCGTCAGCTCCTCCGGGGCGGCGCCGGGCAGCGTCACGCGGACCCGGGACGGCGGCGCGAACGGGTCCGCCTGGACGCGCACCACCGTCAGGGTCGCGGCGGTCCGCCCGTCCAGCGGCCAGTCCCCGACCAGCGACTTGTAGCGGCCGTAGCTCTGGCCGTCGAGGCGGCGGAGGGTGCTCGCGAGGTCGTCGTTCCCGGACATGGCGGCCAGGGTGCCCGAGACACGACCCGCGCATGTCGGCGGTGGGAGGATGGCGGACGTGATCATCCCGGTCGCCTGGGTGCTCGGCGTCGCTGCGCTCGCGTGGGCACTGTGGTGCGCCGTCTCCGCGGCCGTGGACCAGGCGCCGACGTACCGGCACCGCCTGGGCCTGCTCGTCCTCGAGGTGGTCGCGGTGCTCCAGGCGCTGGTCGCCGTCGTGCTGCTGGTCGTCCAGGGCGGGCGCGGCGCGGGGGCCGTCGCGGAGATCGTCGGCTACCTGATCGCCGTGGTGATCGCGCTGCCCATCGGGGCGGCGCTGGCGTACGGGGAGCGGTCGCGGTACGGCTCGGTGGTGCTCGCGATCGCGGGCGTCACGCTCGCGGTGCTGGTGCTGCGCACGACGCAGGTCTGGGAGGTCACCCGTGTCTGAACCGGCGACGACGACACCGCGGCGGCGGATCAACAGCGGGCCCGGCGTCGTCCTGCTCGTCGTCTACGTGATCTTCGCGATCTCCGCCGGGGCCCGCGCGGTCTTCCAGATCGCGGTGCAGTTCCAGGTCGCGCCCCTGGCCTACCTGCTCTCGGCCTTCTCCGCGGCGGTGTACATCGTGGCCGCGGTGGCGATCGG
>NZ_JBVPVA010000632.1:0-5653 GCF_055612215.1 Actinomycetospora sp.
CGCCGGACCTCCGCGAGCAGGTCGCCGCCGAACACCTCGGCCGGCGTCCGCCCGTCGACGAGGGCCACGTCGGGCTCCGACCAGGCGGCGAGGACCCGCGCCCCCGAGCCCGCCGTCATGGGCAGCCGCACCCCGACCGGCACGGTGTCGCGCAGGCCCGAGGCCGGCTCCGAGGCCGCGACGCACACCCGGGAGTCGCCCTCACGGCGGTAGAGCTGGACGCTCTCGCCGGTGAGGTCGCGCAGCGTGGGCAGGACCTCCTCGGCCGCGGTCAGCAGCGGATCGTGGTGGCCGTGCGCGAGCTCGGCCAGGGCGGGCCCGGGCCGCCAGCGGCCCTCCGCGTCACGCTCCAGGAGGCGGTGGGCCTCCAGGCCGACGGCGAGGCGGTGCGCCGTCGCGCGCGGGAGCCCGGTGCGCTCGCACAGCTCGCCCAGGCCACAGGGGGCGACGGCCGCGGCCCGCAACACCCCCACCGCCTTGTCGAGCACGCCGATTCCGCTAGTCTGTCCCACGGGACGACACAATAGTCCCACTCTGTGAGATGTCTACGGAGTGGGGAACTCAAGAGGTGAGACGGTGGGACGCACACTCGCGCAGAAGGTCTGGGACCAGCACGTGGTCCGTGCAGGCGGAACGGGTGACGGGGAGGACGCCGCGCCCGACCTGCTCTACATCGACCTCCACCTCGTGCACGAGGTGACCAGTCCGCAGGCCTTCGACGGGCTCCGCCTCGCCGGCCGGACGGTCCGCCGGCCCGACCTCACGATCGCCACCGAGGACCACAACGTCCCCACCATCGACATCCTCGCGCCGATCGCGGACAAGACCTCGGCGACGCAGGTCGCGACCCTGCGGCGCAACGTCGAGGAGTTCGGCGTCCGCCTGTTCTCGATCGGCGACCTCGGCCAGGGGATCGTCCACATGATCGGCCCGGAGCTGGGGCTCACCCAGCCCGGCACGACGGTCGTGTGCGGCGACTCGCACACCTCCACCCACGGCGCGTTCGGCGCGCTCGCGTTCGGGATCGGCACCTCGGAGGTCGAGCACGTGCTCGCCACCCAGACGCTGCCGCTGCGCCCGTTCAAGACGATGGCCATCGAGATCTCCGGCCAGCTGCGCCACGGCGTGACCGCCAAGGACGTCATCCTCGCGGTCATCGCGAAGATCGGCACCGGCGGTGCCGCGGGCTACGTGATGGAGTACCGCGGCGAGGCGGTGCGCGCGATGTCGATGGAAGCGCGCATGACGATGTGCAACATGTCGATCGAGGCCGGCGGGCGCGCCGGCATGGTCGCCCCGGACGAGACGACCTTCGAGTACCTGAAGGGCCGACCGCACGCGCCGCAGGGCGAGGAGTGGGACCGCGCGGTCGAGGCCTGGCGCGAGCTGCGCACCGACGACGACGCGGAGTTCGACACCGTCGTGCACATCGACGCCGCGTCGCTCACGCCGTTCGTCACCTGGGGCACGAACCCCGGCCAGGGCCTCCCGCTCGCCGAGGAGGTGCCCGACCCCGACCAGATCGCCGACGAGGACGCCGCTGCGTCTGCGCGCAAGGCCCTCGCTTACATGGACCTGACGCCGGGCACGAAGCTGCGCGACATCGCCGTCGACACCGTCTTCCTGGGCTCGTGCACCAACGCCCGCATCGAGGACCTGCGCGCGGCGGCCGACGTCATCCGCGGCAACCACGTGGCCGACTCGGTGCGCATGCTCGTCGTGCCCGGGTCCATGCGCGTCAAGGCCCAGGCTGAGGAGGAGGGCCTCGACGCGGTGTTCACCGAGGCCGGCGCGGAGTGGCGCTCGGCCGGGTGCTCGATGTGCCTAGGCATGAACGCCGACCAGCTCGAGCCGGGGCAGCGCTGCGCCTCGACGTCGAACCGCAACTTCGAGGGCCGGCAGGGCAAGGGCGGTCGGACCCATCTGGTGTCGCCGCTCGTCGCCGCCGCCACCGCCGTCCGGGGCACGCTGTCCTCGCCCGAGGACCTGACGCCGTCCGTGCTGACGACGGCCTGAGGGGACACGACATGGAGAAGTTCTCGACCCACACCGGCATCGGCACCCCGCTGCGGATGTCGAACGTCGACACCGACCAGATCATCCCGGCCGTCTACCTCAAGCGCGTCACGCGGACCGGCTTCGAGGACGGGCTGTTCGCCTCCTGGCGGGCGGACCCGTCGTTCGTGCTCAACACCGAGCCCTACAACCGCGGCTCGGTGCTCGTGGCCGGGTCCGACTTCGGCACGGGGTCGTCGCGGGAGCATGCCGTCTGGGCGCTGCTCGACTACGGCTTCCGGGTGGTGATCTCCTCGAGGTTCGGCGAGATCTTCAAGGGCAACTCGTCCAAGGCGGGCCTGCTGGCGGCGACCGTCGAGCACTCCGACGTGGAACTGCTCTGGAAGAAGATCGAGTCGCGGCCCGGCATGGAGCTCACCGTCGACCTGCACGCGAAGACGGTGACGGCCGAGGACCTCGTCGTGCGCTTCGAGGTCGACGACTACACCCGCTGGCGGCTCATCGAGGGGCTCGACGACATCGGGCTCACCCTGCGCCACGAGGAGGACATCACGGCCTACGAGCAGACGCGGCCCTCCCACAAGCCGACGACCCTGGTCTGAGTCCGGGGATCACCGCTCCGCGTAGGTGCTCACCGGTTGGGTGAGCACCTCGGGCCCGTGCTCGGTGACGGCCACGGTGTGCTCGATGTGGGCGGCGCGGCTGCCGTCGGTGGTGCGCAGCGTCCAGCCGTCGGGGTCCTCGTCGTAGGCGTCGGTGCCGCCCGCGATGAGCATCGGTTCGAGGGCGAGCACGAGGCCGGGACGCAGCCGGAGTCCACGGCCGGGTCGGCCCTCGTTGGGGACGTGGGGATCCTCGTGCATCTCGCGCCCGATGCCGTGCCCGCCGTGGCCCTCCATCAGCCCGTACCCGGTGGATCGCGCGACGGTGCCGATGGCGTGCGCGACGTCCCCGAGCCGGGCGCCCGGGCGGGCGGCGGCGATGCCGGCGTCGAGGCTGGCCCGGGTGGCGGCGATGAGGGCCTCGTCGCCGCGGGTGATCCCGGTGTCGGGGTGCTTCCCGACGATGAAGGTGATGGCGGCGTCGCCGCTCCAGCCGCGGTACCGCGCCCCGCAGTCGACGGAGACGAGGTCGCCGGGCGCGAGGACGTACCGGCCGGGGATGCCGTGGACGACGGCGTCGTTCACGCTGATGCAGCTGACGCCGGGGTAGGGCGAGGGCGCCGACCGCGGCTGGTAGCCCAGGAACAGCGCCTCGGCGCCGGCTGCGGCGATGGTCGCGGCGGCGACCTCGTCGAGCTCGTCAAGCCGCACCCCGACCTCGGCCGCGTCGCGGACGGCGGCCAGGGCCGCGGCGGTGATCTGCCCGGCGTGGCGCATCAGCTCGATCTCGTCGGGGGTCTTGAGCTCGATCACGACGGACTCCAGGGCTCGGGATAAGAATCCCGGTATTAGTATCACGGTCATGGTGCGTGTGCCGTTGACCCCCGAGGAGCGCGAGCGAGGCCGTCGCCTCGGGGAGGTGCTGCGCGACGCGCGCGGGACGCGGGCGATGACGTCCGTCGCGGCGTCGGTCGGCATGCCTGTGGAGACGCTGCGCAAGATCGAGTCGGGTCGGGTGCCCACCCCGGCCTTCTTCACGGTCGCGGCCCTGGCCGCGGAGCTGTGCCTGCCGCTCGACGCCCTGGTCGATGCCTGCGGTCCGGCCGACGATCTCGAGGAGCCGAGAACGGCCTGACGGGCGACCCGCGAGCGAGCGCTGCCTCGGGTCAGAAGGGCGGCTCCTCGGGGAAGCTGTCGTCGGGGTCGGGGTCGGGGTCGGGCTGGGCGTCGAGGTCCGGCTGACCGGTGCGGCGGCGGGCGCGCTCTCGGAGGCGGGCGGCGGTGTCGATCGCGGCTTCCGTGAGATAGCCGTGCTTGTTTCGCCGAGGACTGCCGGGCGGGGGGGTCGGAGGCGGGTCGAGCGCCATGGCGGGGAGCTCGGCGTGGTCGTCGTCGGTACGCGGAGCGGGATCGGGCATCGGGTCGTAGGGCCCGGGCTCCCTGACGTGGACCCGACCGGTGGGACCTGTCCACTCGAACCGCCCGGGCCTGGACTGGACCACGGTCCAGCCGGAGCCGGGGCGGTGCTTGAACGTGTGGTCGCGTCGGCAGAAGGGGCCGAGGTCGTCGGCGCGGGTGACTCCGCCGTCGGCGACGGGGAGGGTGTGGTCGAGGTCGCAGGTGGTGGCGTCGGCGGCGCAGCCCGGGGAACGGCAGGTCTGGTCGCGAGCCCGGACCCAGGTGCGCAGGGCGGCGCTCGGGTAGCGGTGGCCGATCTCGGCCTGGGTGCGGGCGGGGTGCTCCTCGTCCGGCCGGGCGCGCGCAGCGGCCAGCGCCGCGGCAGCCCGCCGGAGCAGGCCGAGCGCGTCGCCGCGGATGAGGACCCCGCCGGGTGGTGGACGGCCGTCGAGGGCGAGGCGCTCCCCGGCGATGCCGGCCGCGAGGGTGTCGAGCTCGTGGGTGTAGGCGGTGAGCTCGACGACGTGGCGTCGACGTTGGTCGGCGTGCGGGGGTGGTTCGCCGCGCCGGGGCGGGCGGACGGTCAGCGCGTACTCGAGGGCGCCCGAGGGGTCGTAGAGCAGGACCCGGTAGGTGCTGCGGACGCGGTTCCAGGCCATCGCGACGGCGACGGAGTTGGCGACGACGCCACGGCCGGGGAGTGTGCCGGGCCGGCGGTCGAGGCCGAGCACGGTGCGCAGTCCGACGCGAAGCGCGACGCGGGGGGCGAACGGCACCCGCCACGGCGGCTTCTCGACGGCGTCGGTGCCGCGCGTGCCGGGCTCGGTGGCGTCGGGGTCGGACTCCAGCGGGTCGCCGCCGTCGTCCGGGCCGCCGTCGTCCGGGCCGCCGTCGTCCGGGCCGCCGTCGTCGGGTCCGTCATCGTCGGGTCCGCCGTCGTCGGGGTCATCACCCGCAGGGCCGCCGAAGCGTTCGACGACGTGCTCGATGACGTCGCGGTCCCACATCCCGGCTCCGGCCGGGCCGGTCAGGGTGAGCATGACCTCGGAGCGGATCGGGCCGATGGGGGCATCCATCCCGGCGCTGCGCAGCCGGCGGGCGACGAGTTGGGCGAGGGCGACGATGCGGTCGTGGGCGTCCTGGGCGGGTTCCTCGGGCAGGTCGAGTCCACAGAGCTCAGCGGCGCCGGACGGGGCGGTGCGGAACGTGACCCGGCTGTGGGCGATCGCGGCGGCCCGCCGGGCTTCGGCCCAGGCGGGGTCGACCGCCTCGGCCTCGGCCTCGATCCGCTCCCGCAAGGGCTTGAACGCCAAGCCCGGTGCGACCGGCAGCACGCGTTCGACGACGGTGCGGGCCTGGGCGGTGTCGAGCTCGGCGAGCGTGCCGGTGAAGATGCCGGCCTTGTACTCCTCGAGGACGCCGGTGGCCATGGCCTGACCGAGGGCGGGAGGCGTTCGAGGACCTGCCGGGCGAACTCGAGGCGGCGGGCGGCGTACGACTCCGACCAGCCCAGGGACGCCGCCACGATCTTCCCGGCCCGGCGCCGGTCGTGCACGCGGTCGCGGGTGCCGGCCCGGGCGCGGCTGGTCTCGAGCATCCAGCGGGCCAGCTGCAGGGTCGTCCGGTTGGTGTGGGCG
>NZ_JBVPVA010000301.1:0-20638 GCF_055612215.1 Actinomycetospora sp.
CGCCTGCACCGAAGGAACCCGTGCCGGTGACCCTGGCAGATGCGCAACAGCTGTTCGCCCAGGGCGATCCGAGTGACCTGGTGTACGTCGTCGAGTCCGGCGAGATCGAGATCTTCCGCCCCGCGCCGGACGGCGGCGAGACTCACCTCGCCACGATCACGCCGGGGGGCTATTTCGGCGAGCTCGGACCATTGCTGGGGCTGCCGCGCAGCGCGTCGGCACGTGCTGTCGGACCCAGCCACGTCATCGGATACGCGCCCGAGGTATTCAGCACACGGATCACGCCGCCGCCCGCGACGCCGCCCGCGCCCGGCTGGCCCGCGCGCCCGCACCCGCCGTCAGCACCCCCTCGCCCGCGCCGTCGGGACCGTCGCCCTCGACGCCGGCGCCCTCCTCGCCCCAGGACCGCGTGCAGGTCGTCCTCGACCGGGCGCGCTCCGAGCTGGGCACCACCTACGCCTGGGGCGGCGGCGACGCGAACGGGCCGACCCGGGGCATCCACGACGGCGGGGTGGCGGACGCGTTCGGCGACTTCGACAAGGTCGGCTTCGACTGCTCGGGGCTGATGGTCTACGCCTTCGCGGGCGTCGGGATCACGCTGCCGCACTACAGCGGCTACCAGATCGACGCCGGCCCGAAGTTCCCCCTCGCCCAGCGCAAGCCCGGCGACCTGCTCTTCTGGGCCGACGACGACGGCGTCCACCACGTCGCCCTCTACCTCGGTGACGACACGATGGTGGAGGCGCCGGAGTCGGGGAAGGTCGTGCGGATCGCCCCGGTCCGCTTCGACGACGAGATCGTCCCGACGGTGACCCGTCTGGTGGGGTGAACCCTCACTGGGGTCTCACGCCGCGCTGCCTTTCCTGCGACCACCGCCCTCGGGCGCCACGGGCTGTCGGACCCGGTCGGTACCGTCACGCCCGACAGCACGACACGGGACGGGCCCCACCCGAGCTGGACCGGGCGCCCGCGGATTCGGAGGGCTCTCGGTGAGCGAGCAGACGGCGGCCCGGCAGCAGGGGCCGGACACCCCGGCGCACGACGCCGAGCAGCTCGAGCGGACCGTGCTCGAGGTCAAGCGGGTCATCGTCGGGCAGGACCGCCTCGTCGAGCGGATGCTGGTCGGCCTGCTCGCCCGCGGGCACCTCCTGCTCGAGGGCGTGCCCGGTGTCGCGAAGACGCTGGCGGTGGAGACGTTCGCGCGGGTGGTCGGCGGCTCGTTCGCCCGCATCCAGTTCACGCCGGACCTCGTGCCCTCGGACATCCTCGGCACCCGTATCTACCGGCAGGGCCGCGAGGCGTTCGACGTCGAGCTCGGGCCGGTGGTCTCGAACTTCGTGCTGGCCGACGAGATCAACCGCGCGCCGGCGAAGGTGCAGTCGGCGATGCTCGAGGTGATGGCCGAGCGGCACGTGTCCATCGGCGGGACCACCCACCCGATGCCCGACCCGTTCCTCGTGCTCGCCACGCAGAACCCGATCGAGAACGAGGGCGTCTACCCCCTGCCCGAGGCGCAGCGCGACCGGTTCCTGTTCAAGATCCTCGTCGAGTACCCGACGGCCGACGAGGAGCGCGAGATCGTCTACCGGATGGGCGTGCACCCCCCGGAGCCGCACACCGTGCTCGACCCGGCGGAGCTGCGCCGCTTGCAGGACGTCGCCGCACAGGTGTTCGTGCACCACGCCCTCGTCGACTACGTGGTGCGCCTCGTCGTGGCCACCCGATCGCCCGCCGAGCACGGGATGTCCGACGTCGCGGGCTGGGTGTCCTACGGCGCCTCGCCGCGCGCCTCGCTCGGCATCATCTCCGCGGCGCGGGCCCTGGCGCTGGTCCGCGGGCGGGACTACGTGCTGCCCCAGGACGTCGTGGACATCGCCCCCGACGTGCTGCGCCACCGCCTCGTGCTGAGCTACGACGCGCTGGCCGACAACGTCCCGGTCGACCACGTCGTCACCCGCCTGCTCCAGACGGTGCCGCTGCCGCAGGTCAGCGCCCGCCCGGTGGCCGTGACCGGCCCCGCGGGGCAGGCCCCGACGCACGCCGGCCCCGCGCCCGGGCGCCAGGCGGCGGCCGGCTCGTGAGCGACGACGAGGCCCCCGCGCGGATGGCGTGGTGGCCGCGGCTGCTGGGGCGCCTCGGGGTGGCCGACGACGCGGAGGGCGAGGCCGATCCCGCGTCGGAGCCGCACGCTGACGCGAACCCTGGTGCCGCCGCGAGCGTCCCCGCGCGCCCGCGCCGCGAGGGCCGGGGCGCCGAACCGCACCCGCCGAGCCTCGCGCCCGGCAGCGAGCACCTCGACGCGGCCCTGCGCACCCTCGAGCTGACCGTCCGGCGGCGCCTCGACGGGCTCCTGCAGGGCAACCACCTCGGGCTGGTGCCCGGGCCGGGCTCGGAGGCCGGGGACGCGAGGGTGTACCAGCCCGGGGACGACGTGCGCCGCATGGACTGGTCGGTGACCGCCCGGACCTCCGAGCCGCACATCCGCGAGACGATCGCCGACCGCGAACTGGAGACCTGGCTCGTCGTGGACCTCTCGCCGAGCCTCGACTTCGGGACCGGCGGCTGCGAGAAGCGCGACCTCGCAGTGGCGGCGTGCGCGGCGGTCGTGCACCTCACCCGGGGCGGCGGCAACCGGGTCGGCGCGGTCGTCGCGACCGGGGACGGGGCGTTCCGACGGCTGCCCGCCCGCGGCGGCACCGTGCACGCCCACGCCCTCATGCGCCGCATCGCGCAGACCCCGCGTGCTCCCGAGGGCACCCGGGGCGACCTCGTCGGGGCCCTCGAGGCGCTGCGCAACCCGCCGCGTCGGCGCGGGCTCGTCGTCGTGCTCTCCGACTTCCTCGGGGACGTGGACTGGGACCGCGCCCTGCGCGGGCTCGCCGTGCGCCACGAGGTGCTGGCCATCGAGGTGGGGGACCGGCGCGACGAGGAGCTCCCCGACGTCGGGACCGTCGTCCTCGCCGACCCGGAGTCCGGGCACACCCGCGAGGTGACGACCACCCCGACGCTGCGCCGCCGCTTCGCCGCCGAGGCCGCCGCCCACCACGACCGCGTGGCGGCAGCGCTGCGGGGCGCCGGCGCCGGGCACCTGCGGCTGCGCACCGACCGCGACTGGATCGCCGACGTGGTGCGCTTCGTCGTCGCCCGCAAGCGCGGCTGGTCGGGGCAGGGCACGGTTCTGACCGGCACCCGCACGGGGAGGAGCTGACCGGCGTGTTCTCGCACCCGTGGTGGCTGCTGGCCCTGCTCGTCGTCGTCGCGCTCGCCGCGGCCTACGTGTGGAACGAGCTCCGCCGGCGCCGCAACACCATGCGCTTCACCAACCTCGGCGTGCTGGAGAAGATCGCCCCGAAGCGCCCCGGGCGGATGCGTCACGCCCCGGTGGCGCTGATCCTCGTGGCGCTGGCGTGCCTCGTCGTCGCCCTCGCCGGGCCGCTGGCCACCGAGCAGGTGCCGCGCAACCGGGCGACCGTGATGCTCGCGATCGACGTGTCGCTCTCGATGCGGGCCACCGACGTCAGCCCGAGCCGGTTGCAGACCGCCCAGCAGGCGGCGACCGAGTTCGTCGACCAGCTGCCGCCGGGGATCAACCTCGGCCTCGTCTCGTTCGCCGGGACCGCGACCGTGCTCGTCTCGCCCACGCGGGACCGAGACACCGTCAAGCGCGCGATCTCGACGCTGCAGCTCGCCGAGTCCACCGCGACCGGCGAGGCGATCCAGGCGTCGCTGGCCTCCATCAGGTCGGTAGCCACCCAGATTCAGGGCCCGGAGCAGCCGCCGCCGGGCCGGATCATCCTGCTCTCGGACGGCAAGCAGACGATCCCGTCCGACCTGGAGGCCCCGCGCGGCGCATTCACCGCGGCCGACCAGGCCAAGCAGCAGGGCGTGCCGATCTCGGCGATCTCGTTCGGCACCGACTACGGCGAGATCGAGATCGAGGGTCGGCCGGTGCCCGTGGCGGTCGCGGACTCCGACATGCAGGAGATCGCCCGGCGCTCCGGCGGCGACTTCTCCAAGGCCGCGAGCCAGCAGGACCTGCGCACCACCTACGACACGCTGCGGGAGCAGATCGGCTACGAGTCGCAGGAGGTCGACACCGGCGGGGACTGGCTGATGGCCGGGACGATCCTCGTCGTGATCGGGCTCGGGGCGGCCTTCGCCCTCGGCGCCCGGCTGCCCTGACCACGGGTGCGTCGGGACACTCCCTCGCCGCTACCCCGGGGTAGCCGATACCGTTCGCCGCGCCGTGCCGTCGGGTCGAGTTCCGCTGCGCTCCGTCTCCCGGCCCCCGCCCCCGACGTTGGAGGAGATGCGTGAGCCGGGTCGTGCTCGTGACCGGAGGCAACCGGGGCATCGGCCTCGCCGTCGCGCGGGAGCTCGCCGAGGCGGGCCACACCGTCGTCGTCACCCACCGCAGCGGCGAGCCGCCGGAGGGCCTGCACGGCGTGCAGTGCGACGTCACCGACTCCGCCGCCGTCGACGCCGCGTTCACTCAGGTCGAGAGCGAGCACGGGCCGGTCGAGGTCGTCGTCGCGAACGCGGGCGTCACCCAGGACGGACTGCTCATGCGCATGCCGGAGGAGGCCTTCACCGGCGTCCTCGACGCCAACCTCACGGGCGCCTGGCGGGTCACCCAGCGCGCCACCCGCGGGATGATGAAGGCGCGCTTCGGCCGGCTGATCTACATCTCGAGCGTCGTGGGCCTGATGGGGGCGCCCGGCCAGGCCAACTACGCGGCCTCCAAGGCAGGGCTGATCGGTCTGGCGCGCTCGGTCGCCCGCGAGCTCGGCGGTCGCGGGGTCACGGCCAACGTGATCGCGCCCGGCTACGTCGACACCGACATGACCGCCGACCTCTCCGACAAGCGTCGCGAGGAGATGATGGCCGCGATCCCGGTCGGGCGGACGGCGAAGCCCGAGGAGATCGCCAAGGCCGTCGCGTTCCTGGCTTCCGACGACGCCGCGTACATCACCGGTGCCGTGCTGCCCGTCGACGGCGGCGTCGGCATGGGCCACTAGGTGCGCACGGGCGCGAAGCGCACCTCTCCGAATCGAGCAGGGAGTTTTCGTTGGGTCTCTTGGACGGCAAGCGCATCCTGGTCACCGGTATCATCACCGACGCGTCGATCGCGTTCCACGTCGCGAAGGCGGCGCAGGAGGCCGGGGCGACGGTCGTGCTGACCGGGTTCGGCCGGCTGTCACTGGTGAAGCGGGTCGCGCAGCGGCTGCCGCAGGAGGCACCGGTGATCGAGCTCGACGTACAGAACCAGGAGCACCTCGACGGGCTCGCCGACCAGGTGCGCGAGCACGTCGACGGCCTCGACGGCGTGCTGCACTCGATCGCGTTCGCCCCGGCCGGCGCGCTGGGGGAGGGGGCCTTCCTCAACGCGGAGTGGTCGGACGTGTCCACCGCGATCGAGGTGTCGGCGTTCTCGCTGAAGTCGTTGGCGATGGCGTGCCGCCCGCTGCTCACCCGCGGGTCGTCGATCGTCGGGATGGACTTCGACAACCGGGTCGCCTGGCCCGCCTACGACTGGATGGGCGTCGCGAAGTCCGCCCTCGAGTCCACCACCCGCTACCTGGCTCGCGACCTCGGGCCGGACGGGATCCGCGTCAACCTCGTCGCCGCCGGCCCGCTCAAGACGATGGCCGCGAAGTCGATCCCCGGGTTCCAGTCCTTCGAGCAGGCCTGGACCGACCGGGCGCCGCTCGGGTGGGACCTGTCCGACCCGACGCCGGTCGCGAAGACCGCGTGCGCGCTGCTCTCGGACTGGCTGCCGACGACGACCGGCGAGATGGTGCACGCCGACGGCGGGTTCCACGCGGTCGGGGTCTGAGCCACCCTGATGCCGTGGCCGACGACGAGCAGGACATCCGCGCGCTGATCGAGCGCTGGGCGACGGCCGTGCACACCGGGGACATGGCCGGGGTGCTCGCCGACCACGCGGACGACATCGTCATGTTCGACGTCCCGCCTCCGGAGCAGGGCGTGCGGGGGATCGGCGCCTACGAGGAGACCTGGCCCGGCTTCTTCGAGTGGCAGGCCTCGGGCGCGTCGTTCGAGATCGAGTCGCTCGAGGTGACGGCGGGCGCGGACGTGGCGTACGCGTTCGCACTGCTGCGGTGCGGCACGCCGGAGGAGCTCCGCCGGGACCCGGACCACCGTCTGCGCCTCACACTCGGCCTCCGTCGTGAGGACGGCCGGTGGGTGGTCGCGCACGAGCACCACTCGTTCGCCGACGACTCGCCACCCGAGTAGACCTCGGTCCGACGGGGCCGAGGTCCGGTCCCGAGCGACCCGGGTGTTCGAACGACGCGCCGGTCAGTGGCAGATGATCCACCAGCACCTGTCGTTCCTCGTCGAGGACGGCTGACGGCGGCGCGGCGCGGGCCGGCCCGGCGTCGCTCTTGGGGGCACGTGGCCGGCAGGAGCTGTCCCGGCCGCCGCGACCGCGTCGTCGTGACGCGGTTGCTCGAGACCGGTTCCGTCCGCAGGGCCCGATCCCGCAGCCCCGGGTCCGGGATCGGCAGCGGACTCAGGTGCCGACGTCGAAAGGCCACACCCCGGGCGGCCAGGCGGTGCCGATGAACAGCAGCCGCCCGCCGGCGTAGAGCGCCACGAGGGCGAGACCGACCCAGAGCGTCTTCCAGACCAGAGTCGGTATCCATGAACGTCGAGCCATTCGATAGGCGTCGGACCCTGCCTTGCGGCTCATGAGCAGTGCGGAGCGAAGACCGCCGAGGAGCAGGAGCCAGACCAGTCCTACGGCGACTGCAGTCTGGAGCGTGAGCGTCCCCCGCCAGAGAACCAGCACCAGGACGACGAGAGCGGTCGCGGTGACGAGATTGGCCAAACCTCCACGCGCATACAAGAAGGCACCCAGCAGCAGAACGATCGCACAGGCGAGGATTGCCCACGCATTGCCGCGCGCCAGGACGGCTGCGCCGCCCAGGCCGAGCAGCGGGGGCGTGGCGTACCCGGCGAGGGTCGCGAGGAAGTCGCCGACACCCCAGCTGGGGTCAGTGATCGCCGTGCCGGCGTTGTCGCCGTCGTCCATCGAGAAGTGCTTGAAGTCACGAAGCACCAGCACGGACATGACCATGTGTCCGCCCTCATGAGCCACGGTGACCAGCGAGCCACCCCAGTCGCCGCTGAAGACGACGACGAGCAGGACGATGAACCCCGCCCCGGCCACGACGGGCGCGCCCACGACGGGCACCCCGATGAGTTCGTCCATCCCGTTCCCCCCAGCGGCCCCGAGCCCCCTCGCGCCGTGAGCAGAAGGTAAAGCTGATCACTCGTCCGGGGGATAGGCCGTTCGGGGCAGTTCCGGGCAGTGCGAGGTGACACGTGGCAGGGCGTCCGTGGCGGGGAACGATGGTGGGGTGAGCACGAATCCGGTCGACGCCGTCCTCGTCCTGTCCTTCGGCGGTCCGGAGGCACCGGACGAGGTCCGGCCCTTCCTCGAGAACGTCACCCGCGGTCGTGGGGTCCCCCCGGAGCGGCTCGACGCCGTCGAGGAGCACTACCACCACTTCGGCGGCCGGTCGCCGATCAACGACCTCAACCGCGAGATCATCGCCGCGCTGCGCCGGGAGCTCGCGGACGCCGGGTACGACCTCCCGATCTACTTCGGCAACCGCAACTGGCACCCGTTCGCCGAGGACACCGTCACCGAGATGGCCCGCGACGGCGTCCGGAACGCACTGGTCTTCGCGACCAGCGCCTACGGCGGCTACTCGGCCTGCCGGCAGTACCACGAGGACATCGCCCGCGCCCGGGCCGCGGCGACCGAACGGCTCGGCGACGAGGCCCTCGTGCCCGACCTGACCAAGCTGCGCCACTTCTACGACCACCCGCTGTTCGTGGCTGCCGTCGCCGACGGCGTGCGCGGCGCGCGGGAGACCCTCGACGGGGGGCACGACGCCCGGCTCGTCTTCACCGCCCACTCCATCCCCGTCTCCGCCGACGAGACCGCCGGGCCGCCCGAGGAGGGCGGCCACCGCTACTCGCGGCAGATGGCCGAGGCGGCCCGGCTCGTCGCCACCGAGCTCGGCGTCGCCGACTACGACCAGGTCTGGCAGTCGCGGTCCGGCCCGCCGCAGGTCCCCTGGCTCGACCCGCAGATCGAGGAGCACCTCGACGCGCTCGTCGAACGGGGCGTGACCGACGTCGTCGTCAGCCCGATCGGCTTCGTCTCCGACCACATCGAGGTGATCTTCGACCTCGACACCGAGCTCGCGGAGCAGGCCGACAAGCTCGGCGTGCACCTCGCGCGCGCAGCGAGCGCCGGGTCCGACCCCCGCTTCATCCGCATGATCGTCGAGCTGATCGCGGAGCAGGTGGACGGGGCGTCGCCGCGGATGCTGGGCTCCGGCCCGCGCGGAGGGGTCGGCTGCAACGGTGCCCTCTGCGCGCCCGGCTGTTGCGAGCCACCGGCCCGGCGCCGCCCTGCCTCCTGAGACCAGCCGCCCGGTCGCGCGAGGGGAGGACCGGGTCGCTCTACCCGCACGGAGGTTCCCCTCGTGCGGGCGGGGCGAGCGGGGCGGCGGGCTGGGCGGCGCAGGGTCCAGCCGCTCAGGCCGAGGTGAGGGCCCGGACGGTCTCGGCGACGGCGGCGACTCGTGCGGCCCGGACGGCGGTCGCGAGCGGGCGCAACGCGTCGGTCCGCGCAAGGGCGGTGGCCGCTGTGAGCGCGCCGCCGGGGTCGTCGCCGGACGCGGCGACCAGGATCGCCTCGACCTCGTCGGCGTGCTGGAGGACCCGGAGCGGGCGCCCCGGGGTTCCCGAGGGCCAGGTCGGCTGCGGCCGGGCACGGAGCGTGGCCGCGATCTCCTCGCGCACCCCTGCCCGCGGCCGCGCGACGTCCATGTCCGCGAGCGTGGTGGCCGCCTCGCGGACGCCGGTCCGCAGGTCGTGCTCGGCGTCGGCGAGGCTCGGGTGGGCCTGCGGCGGGACCTCGGCGACGATGTGCGTGGTCCAGCGCAGGACCCCGTCGGCGACGGTGGACGGGACGACGGCCAGGCCCGCACCGGGGAAGACCGCGCACTCGCCGACCGCCATGGCCCCGGCGCGCAGCGCGTCCGGGCCCGGCAGCCCGCGCACGTCGCCGGCAACGGGGAGCACGACGCGGGCGTCGAGGTCGTTCCCGGCCGATCGGCGCCGCAGCAGCACGAGCAGCGCGGCGAGCCCGGCGCCGGCCCGGTCCGGCGTGGGCAGGTCCGTCTCCGCTGCGACGCCCGCGTCCGCGGCCACGACGTCGTGGGCCTGCGACCACGGGGCCAGCGCGTCGAGGACGTCGTCGGCGGCGGCCGCGCCGGCGATCCACGCCGCGCTCCACACCGCCAGGGACGCGCTCGCAGTAGGCATGACCGCCAGCCTAGGCACGGCCCCGCGCCGCCCACCAATCCGAGGCGGCGGGGGCGTTCCGACGAGGGGCGCCCACGGCCGCTCTATCCGACCGATGGGACCCCTCGCGCGGAACGGGAGCCCGAGACGGGGGAACGCGTGTCGCGACACCGTCCGTGGCCGGAGCGGCACTACCGTCCTCCGCCGTGGCGAGGACGCAGGGCCGGGGCATGAACGGTTCCTCCGGGGACGCAGGGTTCCGGTCGACGGGCGGGCTCGCCCGGCCCGCCGCCGGCCCACGGACCGGGGGACCCTCGAGCGGCGCCGGGCGCTCCGGCGGGCTCCCCGGCCTGACGAGTCACCGGCCCAAGCAGGAGATCCTCACCGTCGAGGCCGAGCCCGGCCTCGTCGTCGAGGACGCCACGGGCAGCTTCTGCGGCGCGGTGATCCGGGCCGACGTCCGGGAGGTCGTGCTGGAGGACGCCGCCGGCCGGCGGCGCCTGTTCCCCATGAAGCCCGCGTCGTTCCTCTACGAGGGCCGACTCGCCACGCTCACCCCGCCCCGGCCCCGGCAGAGCCCGGAGCAGCAGCGTTCGGCGTCGGGCTCCGTGCGCGCCGACGACCGCCGCGCCAAGGTCGCGCTGCCCCACCGCATCTGGGTCGAGGGCGTGCACGACGCGACGATCGTCGAGCGGGTGTGGGGGCACGACCTGCGCGTCGAGGGCGTCGTCGTCGAGCCGCTGCACGGCGCGGACGTGCTGGTCGAGGCGGCCCGGGAGTTCGGGCCCGGGCCGGACCGCAAGCTCGGCGTGCTCGTCGACCACCTGGTGACCGGCTCGAAGGAGACCCGGATCGCCGAGGGACTGCGGCGTGACCTCGGCTCCGCCGCCGAGCACGTGCTGGTGCTCGGCCACCCCTACATCGACATCTGGGAGGCCGTGAAGCCCTCGGTCGTCGGGATCCGGGAGTGGCCGACGATCCCCCGCGGCGTCGAGTGGAAGAAGGGTGTCTGCGCGGAGCTCGGGTGGGGCGACGAGCGCGAGGGGGCCCGGCGGGTGCTGGGCGCGGTCTCGACCTGGCACGACCTGCAGACGCCGCTGATCACGGCGATGGAGCAGTTGATCGACTTCGTCACCACGTGACGCCGCATGGGGCACACTGGCCCGTGTGATCCCGCTCATCTGGGCGATCGCGGGAGTGCTGCTCGTCGTCGCCGAGGTCCTCACCGGTGGCCTCGTGCTGCTCATGCTCGGGGGCGCGGCCCTCGGCACCGCGGCCGTCGCCGCGGCCGGCGCCCCGCTCGGGGCCGACCTCGCGGTGTTCGCGGTGCTCGCCGGGCTGTTCCTGCTCATCGCCCGCCCCCTCGTGCGCCGGCGCCTGGCCGTGCACGACCCCGTCAACACCGGGACCCGCGCCCTGCTGGGCACCCGCGGCGAGGTCGTGGAACCCGTCGCCGCGAACGCGGGCACCGTCCGGCTGCGCGGATCGCTGTGGTCCGCGCGCTCCCTGCACGACGAGGACCTCCCGGCCGGCACCGCGGTCGTCGTCGTCGAGATCTCCGGGGCGACGGCCGTCGTCACCGCCACCGACTGACCGCCCGCAGAACGGGGGAGGAGCGATGGACGTGTCCGTCGTCGTCACCGTGCTCGTGGTGCTCGTGGTGATCCTCGTGATCACCACCCTCGCCAAGAGCGTCACCGTCATCCGCCAGGCCGAGGCCGCCGTCATCGAGCGCCTCGGCCGCTACCAGCGCACCGCCGAACCGGGCCTGACGCTGCTCGTGCCCTTCATCGACCGGATCCGCGAGCGGGTCGCGCTCTGGGAGCAGGTCGTCTCGTTCCCGCCCCAGCCCGTGATCACCCAGGACAACCTCACGGTCTCGATCGACACCGTCGTCTACTACCAGGTCACCGAGCCGCGCAACGCCGTCTACGAGATCAACGACTACATCAACGGCGTCCAGCAGCTCACGACGACGACGCTGCGCGACGTGGTCGGCGGGATGAGCCTGGAGCAGGCGCTGACCTCGCGGGAGACGATCAACACCGGGCTGCGCCGCGCCCTCGACGACGCGACCGGCCCCTGGGGGCTGCGGGTGGTGCGCGTGGAGCTCAAGGCGATCGACCCGCCGCCCTCGATCCAGGACTCCATGGAGAAGCAGATGCGCGCCGACCGGGAGAAGCGCGCCATGATCCTCACCGCCGAGGGGCACCGCGAGGCCTCGGTCGCCGAGGCGCAGGGCAACAAGCAGGCCGCGATCCTCAACGCCGAGGGCGCCAAGCAGGCCGCGATCCTCGAGGCCGAGGCCGACCGCCAGTCCCGGATGCTGCGCGCCCAGGGTGAGCGGGCCGCGCGGTACTACCAGGCGCAGGGCCAGGCGAAGGCCATCGAGAAGGTGTTCGCCGCGATCAAGGCGGCCAAGCCGACGCCGGAGCTGCTGGCCTACCAGTACCTGCAGACGCTGCCGCAGATGGCGCAGGGCGACGCGAACAAGATGTGGGTGGTGCCGAGCGACTTCGGCAAGGCGCTCGAGGGCTTCACCCGCATGCTCGGCGCCCCGGGCGAGGACGGCGTCTTCCGGTTCCAGCCCTCGCCGCCCGACGACGAGGCGACGACGAAGCGCCCCGGCGACCACGACGAGGACGTCGCCGACTGGTTCGACACCCGCACCGACCCGGAGATCGCCGCGGCGGTGGCGAAGGCCGAGGCCATCGCCACCCGGGGCGTGTCCGGAGACGCAGCGGAGCGGAGCTCGACCATCGGGGGAGCCGCCGGGTCGAACGGGAGCCCGACCGGGCCCGACCACTAGCCTGGACGCATGCTCGATCGCGCTACCGTCGACTCGCTGTTCCCCGCCGACCTGCCCGAGACGGCGGAGTGGGAGCAGCGGTACCCGGCGCGCGACGTGCCCGACGGGGCGTTCGTGACGCGGTTCGGCCCGAGCCCGACGGGCTTCGTCCACGTCGGCGGCATCTACACCGCGATGGTGTCCCGCGACCTCGCGCACTCCTCGGACGGCGTCTACTTCCTGCGGATCGAGGACACCGACCAGGCCCGGGAGGTCGCGGGCGCCGACGCGCAATTCGCCCGCGCGTTCGACGCCTTCGACCTGCGCCCCGACGAGGGCCCGCTCTCGGACACCGGCGGCAGTGCTGGTGACGGGCCCTACGCGCCGTACCGGCAGTCGCAGCGCAGCACGATCTACCTCTCGTTCGTCCGCGAGCTGATGCGCCAGGGGAAGGCGTACCCCGACTTCGCCACCACGGACGAGCTGGCCGAGATCTCCGAGGCCCAGCGCACGCTCAAGCTGCCGACCGGCTACTACGGCCGGTGGGCACCCTGGCGCGACGCCGCCGACGAGGACGTGCTCGCCCGGCTCGAAGCGGGCGACCCCTACGTCGTGCGGTTCCGCTCCCCGGGCGCCGTGGGGGAGCGGGTCGCGTTCACCGACCGGCTGCGCGGGCGCGTCGAGGCCGAGGACAACCACAACGACGTCGTCATCCTCAAGACCTCCGCGACCGAACCGCGCCTGCCGACCTACCACTTCGCGCACGCCGTCGACGACCACCTGATGCGGACCTCGCTGGTGGTGCGCGGCGACGAGTGGCTCTCCTCGGTGCCGACGCACCTGCAGCTCTTCGCCGCGCTCGGCTTCGACCAGGTCGAGTACGCCCACCTGGCGCCGCTGATGAAGCAGGAGGGGAGCTCGCGGCGCAAGCTCTCCAAGCGCAAGGACGCCGAGGCCTCCGTCGACTTCTACCTCGAGGCCGGCTACCCCGCCGACGCGGTGCTGGCCTACCTGCGCGGCCTCGCGAACGCGCGACTGGCCGAGCTGCCGGTGCCCGAGGCCCTGGCCACGCCGCTGCGCCTCGACGAGTTCCAGGCGGCCGGTCCGCTGGTCGACACGGTGAAGCTCGCCGACATCTGCGCCGACTTCATCGCCACGATGCCCGGGCCCGAGGTGCTCGCGGGGGTGCGCGGGTGGGGGCAGACCTACGACCCCGAGCTCGTCGAGGTGCTCGACGAGCAGGAGCCGCTCGCGCTGGCCGCGATCGACGTCGAGCGCGTCGGCGTGGAGAACCCGCGCAAGGACCTCGCCCGCTGGTCGGACTTCCGTGCCGCCTACGGCTTCTTCTTCCCGATGCTGTTCACCGACGTCACCGACCCGGCCGACGAGCGCTTCGGCGGGCTGGCGCCCGAGCTGGTGGTCGCGCTCGCCACCGACCTCGCGGCGCACTACGTCCACGAGGGCGACCAGCCGACCTGGTTCCAGCAGATCCGCGACCTCGCCGAGCGGCACGGGTTCGCGCCCAACCCCAAGACCTACAAGAAGGACCCCGACGCCTACCCCGGGATGCTGCGCGACGCCGCCAACGTCGTCCGGGTGCTGGTCACCGGCGCGCAGCGCAGCCCCGACCTGTACCAGGTCACGCGCGTCCTCGGCGCGGACGAGGTCCTGCGCCGGATCCGCGCGGTGGCGGGGTAGGGCCGCCCCCGGAGATGACCGTCGCGCTGCGTCCGCCGCGGGAGCCGCTCGACCCGCGGGTGCGCACCTGGTGGCGGGTCCACTGCGTGCTGGATCCGCTGGTGCCGGCGGTCGTCCTGCTGGTGCTCGGGGTGCTGGTCCCGCCGGTCGCGTGGTTCGTGCCGGTGGCGGTCGCGCTCGTGGTCGTCGGGCTCGTCGTCGCCGCGGTCCTCCCCGCCTACTGGTACCGCGTGCACCGCTGGGAGGTCACCGACGACGCCGTCTACACGCGGGCGGGCTTCGTGTGGCAGGAGTGGCGGGCGGCGCCGCTGTCGCGCATCCAGACCGTCGACACCACCCGCGGTCCGCTCCAGCAGGCGTTCGGGCTCGCGGCCCTGGTGGTGACGACAGCCTCGGCGAAGGGGGCCGTGCGCATCGCCGGGCTCGACGGCGAGCGTGCCGCCGAGCTCGCCGAGCGCCTCACCCGTGCGACCCAGGCCGTCGCCGGCGACGCGACGTGACCTCGCCCGGCGACGAGGGCTGGCGGCGTCTCGACGGCCGGACGGTGCTCGCCGCCGGGTCGCTCGCCCTGGGTGCGTGTCTGGCGGGCGGGGTGCCGACGCTGGTCGGGATGCGCTCGGCCGACGCCGTCGCCCTCGCGTTCGCCACGGCCGCGGTCGTCGCCGGGACGGTGGTCCTGGTCGCGCTCGCCACGATCGCCGAGTGGGTGCGGCTGCGACGCACCCGCTACCGGGTCGGCACCGACCGCGTCGAGCTGCACACCGGCATCGTCGTGCGCAGCCGCCGCGGCCTGGCCCGCGAGCGGGTCCGCACCGTCGAGGTGACCGCCGACCCCGTGCTCCGCGTGCTCGGGCTCGCCACCGTGCGCATCGGTACCGGGCAGCGGGCGGGGGTGGGGGAGAAGCCGCTCGAGCTGCGGGCGCTGCGCCGGGGCGACGCGGAGGCGCTGCGCGGCGAGCTGCTCGACCGGCGGCCGACGGACGCCACCGAGGACCCGGTGCCCCCGCGCGACGAGGTCCTCGCCGTCCTCGACCCCGGATGGGTGCGGTTCGCGCCGCTCTCGGCGCTGACCCCCGCCGTCGGGATCGCCGCGTTCGGGGGCCTGCTGCAGGCCTCGGACTGGGTCGGGTTGCGGGGCACCGTCCTCGACGAGGTGGTCGTGGCGGCCGAGGCGCTGGGGCTGGTGGTGACGGTCGTGGTGGCCGTCGTCGCGGTCGGCGTCGTCGGGTCCGTCGGCTCGCTCGTCGTCTTCACCCTGACCTGGTGGCGCTACCGGCTCACCCGCGAGCGCCGCACCGGGTCGCTGCACGTGCGGCGGGGCCTGCTGACCACCCGGTCGACGACCCTCGAGGAGGAGCGGCTCCGCGGCGTGGCGGTCGTGGAGCCGCCCGGCGCCCGGATCCTCGGCGCGGCCCGGGTGGACGCGATCGCGACCGGGCTCTCGCACGCCGAGCAGGAGCGGTCCGACCCCCGGGGCCTGCTGCCGGTCGCGCCGCTCGCGGTGGCCGAGCGGGTGGCCGCCGACGCGCTCCGCGAGCCCGTCGCCCCGACCGCGGAGGTGGCGCTGCGCCCGCACCCGCGGGCCGCGCTGCGACGACGGCGGCGGTGGGCGACCGCGGTGTCCCTGGTGCCCGCCCTCGCGGTCGCGGTCCCGGCGGCGCTGGTCGGCTCGACGGTCCTGGGGGTCCTCACCGCCGTGCTGGCGGTCCTCGGCGTCGCGGTGGGCCTGCGGCTGGGCACGATCGCCTACCGCAACCTCGGGCACGGGCTCGTGGGCCGCTACCTCGTGACCCGCCACGGCGCGCCCGGGCGCCGCACGGTCGCGCTGCGCCGCGACGGCATCCTCACGTGGACGGTCACCCGGTCGCCGTTCCAGCGGCGGGCCGGGCTCGCGACGCTGTGGTTCACCACGGCGGCCGGCGACGGGCGGTACGGGGTGTACGACCTCGCGGCGGACGCGGTGGCCGACCTCGCCGTCGAGGTGCTGGGGGAGCAGGTGACGCCCTTCCTCACGCGTCCTTCGTGACGAATGCCCCGGATGCCCGGATGATGGGGCCTCGTCGTCCTAGGAGGACCGCCGTGGACATCACCCGGACCACGCTGCACCTCGCCGAGCACACCCGCACCGTCGGGCTGAGCCTGTCCGGCCTGGCCGTCGACGGCGCCACGATGGTGCTCGCGCCCGACGAGGGCGCCGCCCTCGTCCGCCTGACGCGGCGGTCGGCGACCGACTGGGGCGATCCGCTCGTCCTGCCCCTGCACGAGGCGGTCGACCTCCCGGGTGGGCCCGACGCCGAGGTCGACGTCGAGGGCGTCGACCTCCAGGGCTCCGCCGCCGACGGGCTGCTGTGGGTCACCGGGTCGCACTCGGCCAAGCGGAAGAAGGCCACCTCGGGCACGCCGGCCGACGAGGTGCTGACGCGGCTCGGCACGGTCAGGCCCGAGAAGCCGCGCCGCGTGCTCGCCCGGTTGCCGCTCGACGACGGGCGGCCCGTGCCCGGCGCCGGCACCCGGCTCCCGGCGGGCAGGCGCGGCCTGTTCGGGGCGCTCGCCGACGACGAGCACCTCGCCCCCTTCCTGGGCATCCCCGGCAAGGACAACGGGTTCGACGTCGAGGGGCTCGCGGCGCTCGGGGAGCCGTCCGAGGTCGCGACCGTCCTGCTCGGGCTGCGCGGACCGGTGCTGCGGGGCTGGGCGGTGGTCCTCGAGGTGACGCTCGGCCCGTCCCGCGAGGCGGGGGAGCTGGCGCTGCGCGGGGTGGCCAAGCACGTCCTCGACCTCGACGGACTCGGGGTCCGCGACCTGGCGCGCGACGGGGACGACCTGCTGGTGCTGGCGGGCCCGACGATGGTGCTGTCCCGGCCCGCGCGGGTCCTGCGGCTGCGGGGCGCCGCGGTCCCCGGGGCGCTGCCGGAGGTGGTGCCCGCCGCCGACGTCCACCCGGTCTGCGAGCTCGAGACCGGTGACGGCGAGGACCATCCCGAGGCGCTCGCGGTCCTCGGGGAGGACGCCCTGCTGGTGCTGCACGACAGCCCGGCGCCGGAGCGCCTCGGTCCCCACTCCGTGCAGGGAGACGTCCTCACCGGGCTCGCCGAGGGCGCCCCGCCGGCCGCGCGGTTCGTGGTCTGAGCCCGGGTCAGAGGCTGAGCACGCCCCGGACGACCGTCGCGAGCGCGCCCGCCGTGGCCACCACGAGCACGAGCCGGCGCCCGGCCACCGGCCCGACACGCCGGGACACCGGACCGCCCGCGGCCACCCCGACGACCAGCGCCGCCGCCCCGGCGACCCACACCGCCGGGGACAGTCCCGGTACGCCCTTGAGCAGCAGGGACGTGACGTTGATGACCAGCAGGACCACCTGCGCCGTCGGGACGAAGCTCTCGCGGTCCCACCGCTGGGCCATGCCGTAGGCCGAGATCAGGGGCCCGCCGACCCCGGCGGCGGCGTTCACGAACCCCGCCGCGACCCCGGACGCGATCGCCCCGGTCCGCCCGCGCAGCACCTCGCCGGCCTGCGGCAGCGCGGCGAGCGCGATCCCCAGGAGTGCGAGGCCGCCGACGACGATCAGCAGCGGCCCCTCGGGCAGCCGCCCGACCAGCAGCGCCCCGGCGGGGACACCCACCGCGGCCCCGAGGAGGAGCGCGCCGGCCGCGGCCCACCGGGTCACCCGCCACGTGCCGACGAGCACCAGCAGGCAGAGCACGGTCTGGAGCGCGTTCCCGAAGGACACCCCGTCCTGGGCGCCGAGCACCGCGACCAGGAACGGCGCCCCGACGAGGGCGAGGCCCAGGCCCGTCGTGCGCTGCAGGGTCGCCCCGGCCGCCACGGGGACCGCGACGAGCAGGGCGGTCACCACCGGGTCCACGCCGGGCATCGTCCCGCACGACGACGGGCCCCGGCACCGCCCGGTGCCGGGGCCCGTCGCTCCTCCCGTGGTCGCTCAGCCGCCGGAGGTGGAGCTCCCGCCGTCGCTCGAGCCGCTGCCGCCGCTCGAGCCGCTGCCGCTGCCGCTCGACCCGCTGCCGCTCGAGCCGCTGCCGCTGTCGGTGCCGCTCGTTCCGGACTCGGACCCGGTGCCCGTGCCGCTCGTCGAGGTGCCCGCGGTCGAGGTCCCGGTCTTGGGCTTGTCCGGTGTCACCGGGCAGACCCCCGTGGCCGGTTCGGGCGTGCAGACCTGCGGCTGCTTCTTCGCGATCTCCGCGCAGGCCGGGTCAGCGGCGCCTGCGGTGCCGGGGACGCACTTCGGTGTCCCCGCCTGACCCGGCGTCCCCGGCTGACCGGGCGTCCCCGCCTGGCCGGCCTGACCCGTCTGGCCCTGCTGCTGCAGTTGCTTGTTCTCGGTGCCGAGCGTGCCGTCGGCGCCCTTCATCGTCGCGTCGACCTTGGCGTTGGTCGGCGGCGTGTTCCCGCCCTGCGGATCGAGGACCGTGCCGTCGGGCAGGGTGGTCGAGTTCCGCGGGGTGCCGTCGGGGTTGAGGATCGTCCCGTCGGGCTTCTTGATCGACCCGTCCGGCTGGATGACACTGCCGGCCGGCGCCGGGAAGGTCGACTTGGCGGCGCCGCTGGGCGGCGTCAGCACGAGCACCTGGTTGCCCGCGCCCCCGCCGGGCACGTACGCCGTCACGGTGCCGTCGTAGTTCCACTTGAGGACGGTCCCGGGCAGGGGCGGCGTGCTGGTGCCGTCCGGGTTCAGTGTGGTGATCAGCTTGCCGCCGATGATGACCGGGATCGGACGACGCTCGGTGCCGTCCTTGTTGAAGATGATCCCGTTGGGTTCCTGGACCGAGCCGTCGGGGAAGGTCTTGCTCCCGGCCGGATGGGTCACGGCGACCTTCGGCGGGAGGACCTTGCCGTCGGTGCCGAGGATGCGCCCGTCGGAGAGCGTCACGGTGCCGTCGTAGTTGTGCGTCCCGGTGAGGAGGAGCTTGCCGCCCGGATCGGTCGGCGCGCCCGGGTTCGGCTTCGGGGCCGGGTTCGGCGGCATCGGCTTCGAACCCTGGGTGTTGGTGCCCGGGTTGACGACGACGATCTGCGTGATCGGGGCCGGGGCCGGGGTGACGACGATCGTGCGTTCCGCGGCCCAGCCGTTCCACGGCGCGCCGACGTAGGTGCCCGAGGTGTTCGAGGCGGTCGGCGGGCCCAGCGGGTCGCCGTTGTAGCACTTGACCGTCGGCTCGCCGTAGCTGTTGACCAGCACGGCGGTGCCGGCCTGCAGCGTCGCCGGGTACGGCTGGAACTGCCCGTTGCCGTAGCCGTACGCGGTGACGTTGGTGTCCGCGCGCAGGCTCACCGCGGCCAGGGTGTTGACGAAGCCGCCGATCCCGTCGGCCTCGATGCCCAGCGACTTCGCCCACGCGGCGGCCTTGGCCGGGTCGGCGCTGACCTGGTTGACCAGCGAGGCCGTGTCGCACGAGGCCTTCGCCGGGTCCTGGGCGTAGAGCCCGCCGGTGTTGCCGGGCTGCGATCCCTGGGCGTTGGCCGGCGCGACCACGCCGGTGGAGTCCTGCCCGACCGGAGCGGTGAACGGCGACGGCCCCGAGGTGGAGGTCGCCTCGAGCTGCACCTGGGCCGCCTGGGCGCTCGCGGCGCCCCCGAACACGAACCAGGCGCCGGCACCGACCACGAGCAGCGCCACGACGCCGACCGCGATCCAGATCCGCGCCCGCGAGCGGGGCGCCTTCCCGCCCGGGGGCGGCGCACCCGGACCGGGCGGATAGCCGCCCGGCCCGCCGGGCCCCGGGAACCCGCCGCTGGGTGGGCCCCACTGCTGGGGTGCGGTCGGGGCCTGCTGGTGGGCCACCGTCGGCGCGCCGAACCCGCCGGTACCCCCGGGTGGCGTGGCCCCCGGGCCGCCCCCCAGCAGCGAGTACCTCGGCGTCCAGCCCGTCGGACCCTGTCCGCCGGGGGATGAATCCTGCCCCATCCCGGTCTCCCCACCCTGCTCCGGTCGTCCGGTGGCACACGCCACCTGTCGCGGCGCAGTGTCGCGGGGGGAGACCGGCCCGTATGCCGTAGTGCACTACTGCACTGCGGAGTGGATCAGGTCGGTCACCCTGGGTGAGATCCGAGATCGACTACACGTTCATCGCGACGTACTTGATCTCCAGGTACTCGTCGATGCCGACGTCGCCACCCTCGCGGCCGAGCCCGGACTGCTTCCAGCCGCCGAACGGGGCGCCCGCGTTGGAGACCATGCCCTGGTTGAGCCCCACCCTGCCGCACTCGAGGCGCTCGGAGAGCCGGACCGCCCGCGCCAGGTCCTTCGTGTAGAGGTAGCTGACCAGGCCGAACTCGGTGTCGTTGGCAGCACGGATGGCCTCGTCGTCCTCGGTGAACGTGAAGATCGGCGCGACCGGGCCGAAGATCTCCTCCTTCACCAGCCGGGCCGAGGTCGGCACGTCGGCCAGGACCGTGGGCGGGTAGAAGTAGCCCGCGCCGCTGGGGACCTCGCCGCCGGTGCGCACCTTCGCGCCCTTCTGGACGGCGTCGTCGACCAGTTCGGCCACCTTGTCGCGCTGGTCGGCCTCCACGAGCGGGCCGACCTCCACGCCGTCGTCGACGCCGCGCCCGATCGTCATCGACCCCATGCGGTCGGTCAGCTTCTTCGTGAACTCCTCGGCGATGTCCTCGTGCACGTAGAACCGGTTGGCCGCGGTGCACGCCTCGCCGATGTTGCGCATCTTCGCGAGCATCGCGCCCTCGACGGCGGCGTCGACGTCGGCGTCCGCGCACACCACGAACGGCGCGTTGCCGCCGAGCTCCATCGAGGTCTTGAGCACCTGCTGCGCGGACTGCTCGATGAGC